>JAZRNH010000026.1:0-5311 GCA_045648025.1 Clostridia bacterium | reverse complement strand
TTCTTGTTGAACTTTGAGAGCTCTAAATTGTTCAAGCATATTTTCAATCTTAACACCGTTAAGTTCACCAAGTTTTAATGCATGAGTAAGTGCAACACCTGGTTGGTTTGTATGAACATGCACTTTGATAAGGTTAAGGTCACCAATACAAATAACTGAATCGCCAAGAGTCATAAGTGTTTCACGAAGTTTGTCAATATCAGCAACAGTTGTCTTTTTGTTAATGTTGATAACAAAGAATTCTGTGCAGTATGCAAATTCGATATCTGCAAGACTGTTATAGTCAACAAGTTCAGAACTTGTTCCACGATAGTCACCTGATGGGCCGTCACCCACTCTGTCTGTATCAGCTTGAAGTTTAAGTTCACTTTCATCACCAGAAACGATTTTAAGGAAACCGTTCATAATAATCAAAAGACCACGACCACCAGCATCAACTACACCAGCTTTTTTAAGAACTGGAAGAAGTTCTGGAGTCATTGAAAGAGCTTCTTCACCAATATCTAAAACTTGTTTGAAGAAATCTTCAAAAGTTGTAGCTTTCTTTGCAATTTTAACAGAAGCATCAGCCATTGCTCTGATAACTGTTAAAATAGTTCCTTCTTTTGGTTTTGTAACTGCTTTATATGCAACATTAGCACCTTCGATTAAAGCATTAGCAAAATCCATAATTTTAATCTCTTTAAGATTAACAAAAGAAGATGTAAGACCTTTCAAAATTTGTGAAAGGATAACACCTGAGTTTCCTCTTGCACCTTTAAGAGCACCTTTAGAGATTGCATCACAAATAGATTCCATATCATTATTTGTGCACATATTAATCTCTTTAACAGATGATTTCATTGTGAGCGACATATTTGTTCCAGTGTCACCGTCTGGCACTGGGAATACATTGAGTGAGTTTACTTATTCTTTATTTTCTTCAAGATAGTTAGCACCTGAAACTACCATTTTGCGGAGCATTGCTCCGGTGATTATTTTATCCATTAAAATCTTTTCTCCTAAAACCGTTATTAAACAGGTGTTTTAAGCAAAGCAAAACAGCAAAGCTGAGTTTGCTTTAAACCTTAACACCAACTACATTTATATTAACTGAGTCAACAAGCATACCAGTAAACTGTTCAACATTGTATTTAACAAGTCGTCTAACAGATTCAGCAACTGCATTAATGCTAACACCGTATTTCAAGATGATGTCAAGGTCGATGATAATTCTGTCTGAGATGGTTGTGATTTTAATGCCCTTTGGCTTATATGATTTTTTAAAGAGTTCACGAAGTGAGTCAGAAAACTTGTTTGTAACAAGGTCAACAACACCATAAACATCTAAAGCTGAATGAGCCACAATCAAAGCAACTGCATCATCTGTAACAGAAATTTTTCCGTAAGAGTTAACTGTATTAACTGACATATTTGTCTCCTTTTTAAATTGACTTTCTCTGTGAGTGGACACAAAGAGAGCCTACAAACTTACCATAATAATATACTATACTTCTGAAAAAATCAAGAAATAATCACAATATTTAGTTATTTTATAAAAATTTCAACAATTTTGTGATATATACTTGCAAAATTTTTAATGGTGTGATAATATATGTTAGGTATTATGATATAAATCCCATAGGAGGTAGAACTTATGAGTAGAGTTTGTAGTATTTGTGGCAAAGGTGCGAGTGCAGGAAATTCTCGTAGCCATGCATTAAATATATCAAAAAGAGTTTTTAGACCAAATATTCATAAAACAACTGTTGAAATCGATGGAAAAGTTGTTAACACTTATGTTTGCACAAAGTGTATGAAAGGTTCAAAAAAAGATAAGTAATTTAAATTTTACTACATAAAGTTCTAGGGTTTCCCTAGAATTTTTTTTATCAAAAAAACTATTTGCAATCTTAGCAAATTAGGTTATAATTGATTTGGAGGCATTATGTTAGAACTTAAAGATATATGCTTTTCTGTCAAAGAAAACAGAAAAACCAAAGACATTTTAAAAAATATCAACTTAACAATTGAAGATGATAAATTTTTTGTAATCACTGGTCCAAATGGTTCTGGCAAGTCAACACTTGCAAAAATCATTATGGGTATCAACAAACCAACTAGCGGAAAAATCATTTTTAATGGAAAAGATATCACTAACCTTTCAATTACTGAAAGAGCTAAACTTGGAATTAGTTTTGCTTTTCAACAACCAGTTAAGTTTAAAGGTATCACAGTAAAACAAATGATTTCCCTTGCCGCTCAAAAAGAAGTGTCAGTTGCTGATGCTTGTAAATATCTTTCAGATGTTGGTCTTTGTGCAAGAGATTATATTGATAGAGAGATTGATGGCTCACTTTCTGGTGGAGAGCTTAAAAGAATTGAAATCGCAACCATTGTTGCAAGAGAAAGTGAACTTGCCATTTTTGATGAACCAGAAGCTGGAATCGACCTTTGGAGTTTTAATAGTTTAATCAAAACATTTAAAAATCTTAAAGATAAATATAAATGCGGATTCATTATTATATCTCACCAAGAAAGAATTTTAGACATTGCAGATGAAATTATTGTGCTTTCTGCAGGTGAAGTTAAAACTAAGGGAAATAAGCAAACAGTATTATCTTCCCTTTCAGAAATTTATTCATCTTGCTCAAGACTTGAGGAGGTGGAATAATGGAGCTTAATAAAATAGATAAAGAATTGCTTAAATCGATTTCAGATTTGCATGATATTCCAGAAGGTGCTTATAATATTAGAAAAGATGGCGAACTTGTTTCAAGAAATGAATCTGCCAACATTGAAATTGTTACAAAAAAAGACAAACCAGGCATTGATATCATTGTTAAAGATGGAACAAAAAACGAAAGTCTTCATATTCCAGTAATCATTGCAAAAGCTGGTCTTCATGATCTTGTTTATAATGATTTTTATATCGGAAAAGACTGTGATATAACAATTGTTGCTGGATGTGGAATTGCTTGTGGCTCAGAAAAAGATAGTGGTCATGACGGAGTTCATTCATTTTATTTAAAAGAAAACTCAAAAGTTTCTTATGTTGAAAAACATATTGCTGTTGGTGACGGCAAAGGAAAAAGAATTTTAAATCCAATAACAAACATTGAACTTAAAAAGAATTCTTATTTAAAGATGGAAACCGTTCAACTTGGTGGTGTAACTTCTGCAATCAGAGAAACTAATGCTGTTTTAGATGACGGGGCTAAACTTGAGATTAATGAAAAGATTATGACAGATACAGATGATTATGCTGAAACAAAGTTTAATCTTGATTTAAATGGAAAAGACTCTTCTGCTCACATTGTTTCAAGAGCGGTTGCAAAAGATAACAGTCAACAAATATATGTTTCAACTGTTAACGGAAACAATAAATGTTATGGACACACCGAATGTGATGCAATTATTATGGATAATGCAAAAATTATTGCAAAACCAGAAATCACAGCAACCGTTGCAGATGCTTCACTTATTCACGAAGCTGCAATTGGAAAAATTGCTGGTGAACAGCTTATCAAACTTCAAACCTTGGGTTTAACTGAAAAACAAGCCGAAGATGAAATTATTAAAGGATTTTTAAGATAAAAAAAAGTGATAGGATTTCCCTATCACTTTTTGTTTTCAAATTTTAAATTTAATCTAAACCTGGTTGTCTTTCAGAAAATTGTTTAGGATCAATAATATTTCCCTTTTTATCAAATATATGACCGTGTTTGTCATAATATGCGGTTTCAAGTTTTGATGCTCTTGGTTCGCTAACAAATGCATCATTTAAATATTTTGGATAAACAAGACCACCTAAGGCATTTCTTGTTAATTGCATAAAGTTTTTAGCTCTTGTAATAGTTGCTTCTGAAAATTCACCATAAGCATCAGCAGAAAGTCTTCTTGCAGATGCAAAATAGTTTCCTTCGGCAGCATCTTTTGATGGATCATATCTGAATTGGTTTCTTTTGTAACCTCTGTTTGAAATTGCATCATCAAGAGTGCTTCTTGAAACAAAGTATTCTGTGAGATTCAAAAATCCTGCAAAAAGCTCCCAGTCAATTTTTGTTGGACCACCTGTTTTATTTTTAATATGCATTAAGAAAGTATCAAGTTCTTCATTGTCGGTATAAATTCCCTTAGGAACTCTCTTTTTGCCAGATCTTTCGTTATATTTATCTCTAATATATGTGTTGCTTTCGGCATCGATTCTAAAAGCAACATCATATTTTCCTGTAAGTGTTGTATCTGCTAAAATGATGTTTCTTGAGTTGGCATCAGTTTCACCAATTGCATTTGGAATAAAGTATGATGCAAGAACAACTTGCATAATTGCTCTTGGTGTTAAAAATTGGTTAACCTTTGGATTGTTAATAAAGTCCTGAATATCGGCAAAACTATGCAAATCAGGATAAGTATCATTGTATCCACATGCAGATAAAAATCTGTCGAAACGAATTGTTTTTACAGGAACATTTTCATCTTTAATTAAAAGTGAGTTTAAGTCAATTGCACTTGATGAAACAAATGTTGGCACACCTTCACCTCTATCAAATGAAACCGCATATGTTTCAAGAGGAACAGGTGCTGCTTCTAAAACACTGCTCACAAGAATTCTATCAATAATTTCACCAACAGATGGAACATTATATTCCTTCACATGGTGTGGCCAATAAAGTTCAGCTGAATCATCAATAGCAAAGCCAAATTTTGTGGTTGTTGATGTTTTTTCTGTGCTAGTTGGATGTTCAAATTTAAGTGGAACATGGTCAACAAAGTGAGTGATTCCAACTTTGTTAACTGGTTTTCTTGTAACAGATGTATCTGTTGGAAGAATATCCGAGTTGATTGATTTTAAGATTTGCTTAATAGCATCTGAATAAATTGCCATAATAAGCCTCCCTTTGCACTTATTTAGTTATTATATTATACCATAACGATCACAAAAATTCAATACTTTTTACAAAAAACAACAATAAAAAAAGATGACTACAAAGTCATCTTTTTTGTTATATAAAAATAATTATTATTTAGATTTTTTATCCTTAACAAACAATTTTAAAAATCCACCCAAAAACTTTGGTGCTTTAATGCAAACAATAGTCATAAAATACCTCCGATACCGTATTATATGACACCACCAAATTTTTAGTGAAAAAATTAAAAGCTGTCAACAAGTTTGTTGATGAATCCCTTTCCTTTTAATTGTTTGATGGTCTTTTTCATATTTTTTGAATTAAAGATTGTTGAGCCGCTAACAATAATGTTTACACCCATTTTTCTAAGAATCTTAGCATTTTTAAGTGTAACACCACCGTCAATTTCAATATAAACC
>JAZRNH010000025.1:0-36659 GCA_045648025.1 Clostridia bacterium | reverse complement strand
CTAAAACACTTTGCCATTTCTTATTTGTTTTAATATACATATCTAATATCCTCCTCAAATTTCCTTTATATCTTATTAGAGAACCACAAGAAACGCAACTAATTTTAAATCAAAAATTTTACAATTTTCAACAAAATTTATAACAACAAAAAAACGAACCTTTCGGTTCGTTTAAATTTGGTAGAGCATAGTCGCACAAAATCGGACAAATGCAAATTAAATTAATTACTTATATTTCTCGCTTTCTAATTTTGCTCGATAATCGGCTTCTTCTTGCATTTTTTTCTTTGTAATATTATAAATCCAGTTTGGTATCTTAACCAAATTAGTTCGATAATAATATATTTTTTCTTCTAAATCTTGTAATTCTTTTAAACTTAATTTTGTTTTTGATTGATATTCATTTATCACATTCTTTAACTCATTTTGCTCTTTTAAATTTTCGTTAATAGAACCAAAGTATTTTAAGAAATAACCAATATTGCCAGCAATAAATAACAGACAATACATCCATACATTAAATAATAAATCTTTAAATATTGGTATCAAGACAATAGTAAGTAAAGCAATACTACAAATATAAATTAATATTTTGCGATAAAGCTTTCTTAATTTTGTATCCCAATATATATTTTGTTTTTGGCATGAAAAAATTGCATTATTTAATTCCAAATTATCTTCTATTGAATACCAATTTTCAACACCTGTAATATTTTGAATTTTATCATTTTTTGATTCAACAAGGAGTTCATCCACAACCAATTTAGATATTAATTTATTTTGTTTCATTCCATATATTCGAGTGTCAAAAATATATTGAACTTGGGCAGCGTATGTTTTACATTTTTTAGTAAAGTATTCTGATATAAATAAAACTACAATGCCCAAAACTCCCAAAAAATTTAAAAATACTATCATTTTTGTAGGAATATTAAATAATTCAATAATACTTATTATGACAGGAACTACAACAGCTAACAAGAATTGAGTCACTTCCCATTTTGAAACTTGATTGTATTTATATCTTTGAAGTTTTAAAAGACTCAATGATTCAAAAGTATTTTGTCTTTGGTTTATATCATTCATTATTTTAATTCCTTAAATATATTTTTTAATTTTGACAAAGATGTATATGGCATTTCTTTTTCATTATTTTCCACATATCTAATTACATCTTTGGTTTTTGTTATATAGTTTCTAACATATAAAGGACCTTCATATTCACTAAAAGACTTTAAAACTTGAAATAAATTTTGTTTCAAATCCTCAATATGAACAAAAATACCACTATTATACACTTTCTTTTCCAGTTCATACGATGCAAAATATTTATCATTTAAACAATTCCAATATTTAACAAGACGAATAACTTGTTTATACCTTATTTCTTTTTTGTTTTGTGATATTTCATCAATTTCAAATGGCTTTGTCGTTATCCAATCCAAATAAGAACTTTGTTTATCTGGAATTTTATAGGATGTATCATCAAAAGAATATAATTTAATAGCAGGTGTAAGTTCGAATCTAATATGAGACAATTCTAAAATTGCACATGGATTACTTTGATGTGCGGTTGATGTAGGATATTTTAAATCTAGAAATTTCTTTAACCAATTTATATATGTTTGAGGTTTATATTCTGTATCATTAAATACAATCATAATATCAACATCTGAACTTTCATCTGCTTTTCTACAAAGGTTTGTATTTCTATCATACGACCCAAAAACAAAAATTTTAGATATATCTGAACCAAAATAATTATTCAACCTTAATTTTAATGTATCTATTGAAGTATTTATTGAACTTCTTTCATTTTCGTCTGCTCGAATATTTTTTTCTAAATCTTTAAGATATGATAATATTGGCATAATTTTTCCTCCGTGTAATTAGCCTAATTATAACACATTTTTCTATTTTGTTAATATTTTTCTGACAAAAAAAGGAAATTAAAAATTTCCCCTTAGTTGCAAATTTTTAAAACTAATAAAATAATTAAATAAAAAAGATAATGGGTTTAATTTCCATTATCTTTTTTTATTATGATATTATTTAATAGGAATTTGAATGAGCGTTAGATAATCATCTTCACTTTCACAATCCCAACAGCCATTAACATAAACTTCTCTTGGTTTGTCAGCAATGGTATATCCCTTTTCTTTAATATAATTCATTGCAAATGCATAAACACCTCGAAGTTTAGAATAAGAGCCTTTATGTTCAATACTTATTGCTTTTGTTTGAGGTATGGTTTTGAATTTAATATTTTTACTTTCTTTTCCAAACTCCTCAACAGCTTCTAAATATTCAATTTCTATATTGTGTTCTTGGTACTCTGGTGCTTCATAGGTTACAAAGCAATAATCCTTACATTTGAGATTTGGATTATTGTCTCCACACTCTTGTCCTGCACTTAAAACAAATTCAAATAATTTTGACATATCTTCGATTATTCCGTGTCTATAATAAACTTTAATCTCTGGTAATATAATTTCCTTTGCTTGATACTTGTTCATAAATTCTCCTTTATCTACTTGTTTAATTAAATTTTTGATGAAAGAAAGATTTTTTTTGCTTTTGGATATTTCATTTTCTATTTCTCTTGACCTATTCAAAAGTGCATTCTTTATATCTGAACCATTAAATATTTCCTTAATTTCATTTATTGAAAAACCAAGTTCACGAAACTCTAATATTCTTACAAGTTTGTTAAAGTCTTCCATAGAGTAATATCTATATCCATTATCATCAACAAAACTTGGCTTAAATAGGTCGGCTTCATCATAATATCTTAAGGTCCTTATACTTGTCTTTGCAAGTTTAGAAAATTCACCAATAAAAAACATATCTTTTCTCCTCATGAACACATCTTAAAGCATCTCGTAACGAGAGAGTCAATCAAATTTTGTAATTACTAAAAATAATTATAACATATCACAGAATAAAGTTGTAATAAAAAAGAGTTAGACTTAATAATCCAACTCTTTTATTTTGCTAGTTTCAATTCTTCTAGTCATTAGTCATTAAATTTTGAGACTAGCGAAAATAAAAAACACTTTACTTTTGATAAATAAAGTGTTTTTTTATTATTTATTTTTTTCTTTATTGATTAATTGTAATACTGAATAAAATGTCATGAGTAAAGCTACTGATATAATGAGTCCACCCAAAATATCAGTAAACCAGTGAACTCCTGATATTAATCTTCCTAAAATTGTTACGATTATAATAATCAAAGATAAAATATTTGAAAATTTTGATATCTTATTTTCAAATAGTATTTTATTAACCATTATAGAACTTCCACATATACATACAGCCATTAAAGTATGTGATGAAGGAAAAGAGGCTTCTAAAAAACCATTCATTAAAATAGGCCTATAATTAACTATAAATTTTTCAAATAATATATATATTAAAATTAAAAACAAGTAAAATACACCTAATAAAAGAATTTCTTTATCAACTTTTAATAAACTTTTTCTTTTTATTAATTGAATAAATCCAATAATAGCATAAATAAAAGACATAAAGATTGGTATTATTCCCAACCAATCAGTAATGTGATACCATAAAATATTCACACCTATTGCATTAAATATAAATTGATTTAATGTTGCAAACCCAATATATGTATTGTTAATGCCTATTGCTTGAACATCAATGTTTTTAACAAGAAACACAAAAATAACAGCAAGTAGAATTAAAATTAAACTTATTATTAAATTTTTATTATTCTTATTCATATTAACTCCTTAATTTTTCTATTTAAAGAGTACGATAAGAAAATTATTTTATCAAGAAACTTTTTTTCACATTAATTATTTTTAATGACACTATTAGTGTCAGCTTTTGATTTTGAGGATTTATTTATCAAAATTATATCTTTCGATATAATTACAATCTTTATTATTAACAGCAAAAGCATTATTAAAGATAAATATACTTGTCTTGTTATGACAAAATATACTAATAAGAATATTTGATAGCACAAAGAAATCAAAATAGTAAATTTTTGTATTTTCATATTAGAAAGAAAATTATAAATAATTTCAATTATTCCGATTAAAGATAATACAGATAGTATAATTATGTAGCTAATCTTTATAATTACATTTATATCATTTTGATTAATTAAAGATACAGAATAAACAAAATTTTCAATAGTATAAGGAAATAGTGGTAAAAATATTAAGAAAATACCCACAATATCCAATAACCCAAAAAATAAATTATTTAGTCTTTTATTATTTAAATCCTTTTCTTTTTTTGAAATATCTATTATCTCATCACACGACAATAATTCATCAATAGAAATTTGAAATGTTTTTGAAATATCTTTTAATGACTCTAAGTTAGGATAACCTTTTCCACTTTCCCATTTAGAAACTGCCGTCCTAGAAACATAAAGTTTTTTGGATAATTCTTCTTGGGTTAAATTATTTTGTTTTCTTAGTTTTTGCAGCTTTTTAGCAAATTCCATATAAATACAAAGCTCCTTACGATAAGTATATCACAATATTTTGGATATTGTATCATTTTCTATTAAAAATTAAATTTGACACTATGGTGTGTGCTTGTCTTGATACAAGTGTTCTCACTTTGCTCGAATATAACAAACACACAAACGGCATAAATTTAAAAGTAAAAAGAGTTAGATCAAATATCTAACTCTTTTATTCTGCTAGTTTCAATTTTTCTGGCCCTTAGGCTGTTCTTTTAATTATCATAAAAATTGACAATATCTTCAAAAACTCTATCTTTGAAAACTTCTCTAATCACTTCGTGTCTGCAATGTTCATAATCATACTTTGTGATGTTTGTAAATCCTGCTTTTTTCATTGTTTCAACAGAGTGATTTGAACCAAACTTTCCTCCTGTTGAAACATCATTGACACCTCTAATAAACAAGAGTTTTAAATTTTTGTTAACATTTTTATAATCTTTAACCTTATTCATCTGCACAACCAAATGAAACAAATCTGAAAACCCTGAACTTGTGAAACCCTTTCCACAAAGCGGATCGTTTAAATATTCATCAATAGCAGCTTTGTTATAAGCAATCCAATCAACCTTTGTTTTAGGATTCCAAACCATAAAGTTAAAAAATTTAAATTCCAAATCTGTAAGAAGTTTTGTTTTAAATTTTGCACCATATTTTGCAGTTAAAGTATCTGTTAAAATAATTCCAAGTTTTGCAGCTGTTCTATAATTTGGATAACCAGAAAGGATAACTTTATCATATTTTTTTGAATATTTTTGAAGCACAACTCTAGCAATTATTGAACCCATTGAGTGAGCAAACAAATAAAGCGGCAAATCTTTATATACGGTTTTTATAAAGTTTGCAACTTTCACATGGTCTGCAACAAGTTCATTATAGCCCTCTTTTTTCTTAAAGTATCCATAATTTTTCGCTAAACGACCATGACCTCTCATATCTGCAGAAACAACAATATAACCTGCTGCATTTAATTTTTCAGCAAACTCTTTATATCTGCCTTGATGCTCTTCCATACCGTGAGCAACTTGAACAACAGCTTTTGGGTTTTCCACTTCGTAAATATTTAACAATATTTTATATCCGTCTCTTGCGGTAATTATAACTTCTTTCATCTTTTGCCTCTTACGATTTTATTATACCATAATTTTAACACAAATTATAATAAATAATTTACATTTGACAAAATTCGACAAATTATTGACTTTAATTTTTTAATATTTTATCATTTAATTATCACTAAAAAGGAAAATATGATGAATAAATTAAAATCAATACTATGTTTATGTTTGATTTCGATAATATTTATTGTTTCTGGTTGTTCTAAAAATAATGACACAACAACAGAAGAACCCACTAAAAACAAAGAATATTATACTTTGCTTGGTTATCATACAATAACAATAGATAACTATGTAAAAATCACAGCAGATGAAACTGTTGATCTTGTTTCGATAAGCAAAACCGAACTTATGGTTCCAAATAATTCAAAAGTCACCATTTCATTTGATTTAGAAAATAACAAAGACTTCTCTTTTAATAATGAAAATTATATAAACATTTCTTCTGGATTAGTTTTATCAAGTTTCAATTATGATGAAGCAATCATTGATAATGGCAGCACAAAAACAATCAAAAAAGATGTTTCTATTTCTGCAAATCTTGAATCTTTTAAAATTTTAGGTATCGCAGTTTTTGCAGCATCATCAAATAGTCCAGACCTATCACCATACTCTGGAAAGTTTCAGTCACCTAGCGATTTCAATTCTTTGTTGTATTTTATATCTGAAGATGACACCGCAGATAGTTTTAAAACAGACAAAGTTTCAACAAACACAATTGTCAAGGTTTCTTCTAACACTTCAAACAACAAACTTGAAGCGGTTGCAGATATTGAAGTTTATGCTGAAACAACTACTGCTTATATTTATTTAATATTAAAAGATTCATCAGATAATTATTATTTATACAAATCAGACAATACCCTCTCTTTAAATGAATCACTAACAATTGATTCTCTATCTTCAGAAAATTCCAAACTTAACAAAATAACAATTTTTGTTAGTGATGATATTTCAACAAAAGACACTTATGAAAAATAAAAATAAGGAAGAACACCTTCCTTATTTTTTCTTTTTTGAATAAATTAATTCAGCATTTTTATATACAGCCAAAACTGTTATGTCTTCATTTTTTGAATTTAAAATATCATTATCCAAAACCAAAAAATCTGCCTTTTTGCCACTTTCAAATGAACCTTTTTGTTCTGAATCAAAACTAAAATATGCAGATGAATTAAACAAAGATTTTAACACACTGTCAGTCGATAAACAGTTTTTCTTTCCAAGAATTTTTTTAGAATTTAAATTATCAAAATTCAAAAATCTTAAAATTTCAAAATAATTTACTACCGAATCTTTTGAATAATTAAATAAATAATTTAAGTTGAAGTTCTGAGTTTCAGAAAGCAAAAATTCTTTCTTCAACTTACCCTTTCCAAAATTATTTTTCATCTTATCATAATTTATAATAAGGTTATCAATTGAAAAGTTTGGAACTATTTTAAGTTCTAACATCTTGCTTAAATTTTTCTTAGAAACAAAGTTACAACCAATCAAAACAGGTCTAAAATTATCTTCAATTTTTGTCTCAGTTATTTGCTCTTCATAGCACCTTAAAAACTGTTCAACCGACCTATTTCCAGCGGCAAAAACCATCATCTGTTTCTTTTCTTCTAAGGCAGTTTTGATGATAATTTTTAATTGTTCATCAAAAATTTCTGCATATCCAATATAACCTTTTTCATGTGGATATGCTTTTTTAAGCCATGCTCTTTTTTCTAATATCGAACCATCTAAATTTATATAATATCCACCAAGTCTAAAACCATTTTTATACTTGCGATATGACCTGCAATTGTCGTCCATTATTTGTTTATTTTTTACAATGTCAACATAACCAATAACATCAATTTTAAGCAGTCCAGATTCAGAGATTTTTTTCCAAAAAACAAATTCTTGTTTATTTAAAATCATCTCTTGAATTGTTGTTATGCCAAGAGATAAAAGATTATCTTGAATCTTTAAAAACTCTTTTTTATAAATATCAAAATTGCAAAAATTTTCATAATTTTCATCAATTTCATCTATTTTTTCAATGTTTTTATCTTTTTTTGCAGTTTTTAATATATTTTCAATTTGCCAATATACCGATATATTTGAATCAAAAAATGTTGGAACTATGAACTTTTGTTTTAAATCAACCACCTCTGTTTCATCATTTTTCATTTGCAAAACTTCATCATTTTTTCCAACAAAAACAATAGATTCATCATTAACCAAAACAGCTTCTGCTGCCACATTGTTTTCATCCATTGTCAAAAAACCAGCATTATAAAAAATCTTTTGCATACTACACCTTTTTGTTTACTTCAAAATAAATTCTTGAGCAATTTCCAACTCTCATCCACGGAATATCTTTGCCTTCTTGCAATCCATAAAAATAAGATGAGACTGCATAACTGGTTCCACTGTGAGCAACAATAATAACATTTTCGTCTTTATCTGAATGCTCATTTACCATACCATCAATTTCAGAAAAAATTCTTCCAAAATACTCCTTGCAACCCTCTGGTTTTTTTGATGAAAATTCCGGATTTAAATAGTTATCAAACCATAATTGTTCTTTTTTTGTTTTTGGTTCACCATTTAATGTTTCTCTTTCATTTAAATTTTTTCTAATTTTAACTGGAATACCAAATTTTTCAGACAAGGCTTTGGCAGTATCAACACATCTTTTTGCGGGTGAAGAATAAATTTTTGAAAACTTATATTCTTCTTCATATTTTTTTAACATCTCACATTGTTGTTTGCCAAGCTCTGTCAAAACATCATTTTTGTCATCAGCATGTCTTACATACATTATTATCATAAGCAATACCTCTAAACTAATTTTAATATTTGATTTAAATTATGTCAACTTAATAACAAATTATAAATAATCTTTGTTGGTTATAAAAACAAAACAATATATTACACTGCATAAATTTGACAAAATCTCACAAACTAAAATTATAAACTAGTGAGGTTTTTTATGAACAAAACTTTTTCATCTGCATTTAAAAAAAGATATATTCCGATTTTTGTTTCACTTTCAATAATCTTTATATCTTCAATAATATTAATTTTTATTTTTCCAATAGTATCTCACCCAATAATCACCAGTCCAGAAACAAAAACAAAATCTGGTTGGCCAGTTAGATTAGCCGCCCCATTTATAGATATGTCTTCATGGGTTGATCCAGCATCAGCTTATAGCCTAAGTGGTGCACCAGACCTTGGAAAGCTCTATGACGAATCCGGATTTAAATATTTTAATTTAGGATTTATTCAACCAGACCAAACCACCCCTCTTTCAGAAGACGGAAACATTAGATGGGGCTGGGGCGGATATTATGTTCTTAGCAAAAAGGGTTCAAATGGAACAAATTCACAATATAATGGAATCATAAAATCACTAGTCAATCTTAGAAGCAAAGGTGGCGACTTTGCAATTTCAATTGGCGGTCAAGCCGGAAAAGCCCCTTGGGTTGTAACCCAAAATCAATCAGCTCTTGAAAATTTTTATTTAGACATTATTGGAACTTACGAAATCACAAGACTAGATCTTGACATTGAAGAATCCAATCAAGATCACTCACAAAACATAGTTAATGCAAAAGCAATAAAATCAGTTCAAGATAAAACAGGTGTTGAAATCACTTTGACAATTCCTATAATGCCTAACGGCTGGGAGCAAAAACAAATTAATATTATAACCGCCTATCTTGATGCCGGTGTTTCAATTTCAGTAATCAATTCTATGACAATGTGTTATGGTACAGGAGTTCAAGAAAATGAAGATTATGGAACAGCGTCTGTCAGAGCCATCACAAATTCTGTTAAACAATTGAAAATAATTTATGCTAATTATGGCATCAACTTATCTGATGACCAAGCATACCTAAAAACAGGTGCAACATTTTCAATTGGATACGAAAGTTCTCTATACCCAGTCTTTACAACCGATATGGCAAACACTGTTGTTGAAGATGCAATAAGCAAAAACTATGGACTTGTTTCTTTTTGGTCTATGGGCAGAGATGCAAAACTTGAAGAAAATTCTGCAATAAAAGAACAATACACATACTCTGAAATATTGAAAAAGTATAATAATGACACAAATTAAAATAGAGCCAAATTGGCTCTATTTTTTCGCAATTTTTATTGTTTTTGGTTGAAATTTAACCCATATTTGCCATTTTATAGCAAAATACAAATAACTCCACCCTTTCTTTCATTAACAATTTTTGTTAATGTTTTTCTCATTTTTATTTGAACTTCTTCCGGAAGTCCAACAAGTTTTGAATCAATAGAATCTTTAACAAGCTCATTCATTGGTTTTCCAAACATATTTTTATTCCATAACTCATTTTTATTATTTTCATATTCATTAAGCATATAACTCACAAGTGAACCACTTTGTTCAACGGTTCCAACTGCTGGGCAAATTTCTGCCGCAACATCAACCTTCATAATATGAAGACTTGGAGCAGTTGCCTTTAATTTTAAACTTGAATTTCCATTTTTGGTTATGATTTCAGGTTCCGACAAAATCATATCTTCAACTGATGGACTAACAATTCCATACCCTGTTTCTTTAACAGAATCAAGTGCCAATTTAATCTTGTCATATTCTTTTTTGGACTTAATTAAATCTTTAACAAACTTCATTAAATAAAAGTCATCTTTGATTTCAGTTTCACACTCTTTGCTTAAAAGTTTATAATACAAACTTTCATCAACCAAAATATTTAATCCAATTTCACCTGTTGATAAATTCAAATTATCAACCTGAATCCCCTTCAAATCATCTTCACCATCAAACATTGAAAGCAGGTTTTCATAGTCACTCATTTTACAAACTGGCAAACATTCTGACTTTACTTTATTCATAATTTTGACAATAAATTCATCTTCAAAAGATAAAGACATAACCCACTTTGGAAGATTGAAATTAATTCTTTTAACCGGAAACTCCAACAAAATCAACTTAATAATTTTTTCAATTTCTACTCTTCCAATCTTAGAAACATCTAAAGGAATAACCGCCACTGAATATTTGTCTTTTAACTCACCAGCAAGTTTTAAAACAGCTTCACTGTTTGGATATTTGCTGTTTAAAACAATAATAAAAGGTTTGTTATTATCTTTTAATTCTTGCACAACCCTTTCTTCTGCTTTAACATAATTTTCTCTTTCAATATCCGCAACAGAACCATCAGTTGTCACAAGAACCGCAATTGTTGAATGTTCTGCAATTACTTTTTGTGTTCCAATTTCAGCAGCTTGTTCAAATGAAATTTCATTATCATTCCACATTGTTTTAATCATTCTAGGTTTTTCATTATCATAAAACCCATTAGCTCCTGGAACAGGATATCCAACACAATCAACAAGTCTAACCCTTGCTGATACATCTTTAGAAAAATTAACAGAAACCGCTTCACTAGGAACAAATTTTGGTTGCATTGTTGTCACAATTGTTCCCGCACCAGACTGCGGCATTTCGTCAATTGTTCTCTGTTTTTCAAATTCATTATTAATATTATTCAAAACAACAGATTGCATAAATCTGCTGATAAATGTAGATTTTCCAGTTCTTACAGGACCAACGACACCAACATAAATATCTCCATTTGTGCGATTTGCTATGTCATTATATATTTCAAAGTTTTCCATAAATCCTCCGTTTATATCACTTATACCAAATATATATGACCTTCAAATTTGTTTTATGCCAAATTTTTACAATAAAAAAACAGCCGTTAACCGACTGTTTTTATTTGTTTATTTCTTGCCAAACAATTGTTCTTTTGCAAGTTCAAGTTCTTCTTCAGTGATTATGCCTTTATCTCTAAATTGTTGCAATTTCTTAAATTTTTCTTGTTTTTCTTCTTCAGTCAATTCACTATTTTGTTCTGCAGAAACTTCTTTTGGCTCTTCTGCAACTTCTTCTTTTGAATCATTTGTTTCAGTTTCAACATCAGACACAACAACAGATTCTTCTTCATCTTTTTGAATATGAAGTGATTCACTTTCTGTGATTTTAATTTTATTTCCAACAATTAACACATAAGGAATAATTGAAATAAGCCCAAGTGGAAAACAAGCAATTGAAGCAAAAATAACATAGTATTTAAAATCTTCATTACTCATAAACATTGTATCATTAAGCCTTTCTGCTTTATAAGAAAATCTTCTTCCAGCAATAAAACAATAAATTCCTACTGGAATAAACACCAATGAAAATACATAAAGTGCACCATATAAAAAGCACACAACCGACATAATATTTAACAATACTTTTGAAACTTTCATAATTAATTCGCCTTTTGATTTAATTTCTTTTTAACTTTCTTTTTTAAACTAGCTTTGCTTTCTTTACCAAGAAGCAATCTTTCAATGTTTTTTCTATGAGCATACCATGTAAAAATAAATATAGCAAAAAGCATCAAACAGATTGCCTTTCTATCCATTTCTGGAAGACTCATTTTGGCTCTAACACCTTCAATAACAGTGAGTGATGTAATGCACAAAAAGCTTACCACAGAACCATACTCAAATAATATCCAAACAATTGCACCAATAATCAATACAATTGCAGTTACAAGTGGATTAGATGCTAAGAAAATTCCCATCATTGAAGAAATTCCTTTTCCACCTTTAAATTTGTAAAACACAGGATAAATATGGCCACACATTGCAGAAAGTCCTGCAATATAAAGCATAACTCTGTTTTCTCCAAACACATAGTATGCAACAAGTGCTGGAACAAATGCTTTAAGCATATCCAAAAGCAAATTCAAAAGACCAAGCTTAACACCAAAATTTCTGAGTGTGTTAGTCATTCCTGGATTTCCACTGCCAAGTTTGGTAATATCTTGTTTTTTTGTTTTTGAAATCATTCTAGCAAAAGAAATGTTTCCACAAAGATATGATATCAAAATTACAATCAACACTTGCCACCAAATCATAAATTTCTCCTAAAATAAATCTTCTTCTTTTTTGCTCTTCATTTTAATTTGAATAGGAACACCTGAAAAATCAAAGGCTTTTCTAATATTATTTTCAAGATATCTCAAATAGTTATCTTCCATAAGTTTTGTATCATTTACAAAAAGCACAAAGTTTGGAGGATTTGTTCCTGTTTGAGTTGCATAGAAAATTCTAAGTTTTTTGCCTTTTTTGTATGTTGGTGAATTAATGGTATAAGCATCTTGCAAAATATCATTAAGTGCACCAGCTGAAATTTTTCTATTACTATTTTCAATAACAGATTCAACTGCTTGCATAAGTTTTTCAGTTCTCTTGCCTGTGAGTGCTGACAAATAAACTGATTTATAATATGACATAAATGCAAGATCAGTTGCAACTTTCTTTTCATACTGATTCATTGTGTTTGTGTCTTTTTCAATCAAATCCCACTTATTAAACACAATAACAGATGGTTTGTGTTGTTCATGAATAAGTCCTGCAATTTTAACATCTTGATCAGAAATTTCTTCACTAACATCAATAACTAAAACAACAATATCGGCATTTCGAATCGCATCAAGCGATCTAATAATTGAATATCTTTCAACAGTTTCATCTTCAATCTTGCTTTTTCTTCTCATACCAGCTGTGTCAATAAGAGAATATTTCTTTCCATTATATTTAAATGGAATATCAATTGAATCTCTTGTTGTTCCAGCAATATTTGAAACAATAACTCTATCTTCACCAACAAGCCTGTTAATCAAACTAGATTTTCCTGCATTTGGCTTTCCAACAATCGCAATTTTTGTTGTATCATCAGCTTCACCTTGAAGTCTTTCTTTTTCGAAATATGATACAACCTTATCAAGCAAGTCACCCACACCTTTTCCGTGAATTGACGAAATTAAAAATGGTTCACCAAGACCAAGTGAATAATATTCATAAGACATGGATTCATCATAGTTGTCAATTTTGTTTACAACCAAAATGATTTTCTTTCTTGCTTTTCTCAAAACATCAATAGCATCTTGATCTTGAACAGTTACACCAATTTTTCCATCAACAACAAACAAAATAACATCTGCCATATCAATTGCAAGTTTTGCTTGTCTAACGATATTTTTTGTTATTTCATCTTGTTTTTCTAAATCTAAACCGCCAGTATCAATCAATGTGAATGCATTATCAAGCCATTCTGCACGAGCAAAAATCCTGTCTCTTGTAACACCAGGCTCATCATTAACTATTGAAATTCTTTTTCCTACAATTCTATTAAAGAGAGTTGACTTTCCAACATTAGGTCTGCCAACAATCGCAACAAGTGGCTCTTTCATAACATTCTCCTACATTGTAATTATAAACAAAATATATAAAATAATCAAGATTTTTCTGATTATAACCCGAACAAAAAAAAGAAGACCGCGATGATCTTCTTTTTATTATTAAATTATTTTTTGTTTGATTTTACAATTACATCTGACTTTTTATAATATTCTTCAATCTTCATATTAATTTCATTTAATAAATTTTCTTTAAACTTGTAATATTTAATAGCTCTAATCGTTTTCCAACATAACCAAGTAAACAATGCTGTAATGGTTAATGAAAATAATACAACATATGTATTAAAACTAGAAAATTCACTAAACAAATCTATGAGTGAAGTTATAACATTTGCAAAACCAATAATAGCTAATACCGCAAACAACCCTGCAATCCAACCACTATCTGCTTTAAGTTTAACATCTAATTCTAAAGAAGTTTTTGACTTTTTCAATGTTTCGATATTTTTTTCAATTTCACAAATTCTATTATAACCAACTAAATCTTTATCTCTTTCTACAGTTACATTAGAAATTGTATCAGAAATCATTTCATTTTGAAAATAAACAGGATCTGCTTTTTGTTGAACACTAACAACCTTATAACCAAGCATATTACATCTTTCAACAATAAGATTGGCATTTCCTTCTTCAACTTTTACTTTTGTTTCTATATTCATAATTCTATACCTCAACAACTACTTTATTTTCTTTTGAAAATTTAATAAGTGATTTAACCAATACAAATGGTGCTACAACAACTGAAAGAATAAGCCCAACAATTGTAATCAATAATCTGAAAATAATTCCATCTCTATCCCAAAAATAATTTATAAAGTCAACCAAAGTGCTTGAATAAAACAATTGAGAAATATAAGTATAAGCCCATACCGCAGCAAATATTCCCAAAGCAGAAAATTTATGAGTTTTAATGCAAACAACAACTTGCATCACAAAAAATAATGCTGAAATTACTACTGCAATAATGTTTCCTTTAATAAAATCTTTTTTGTTTTGTATTTTTTCATGATTCTTTGGCTCTATAACCAATCTATACAATTCTTTAGCTTCTTTTTTTCTTTCATCATTACAAGCATTGCAAATCACATTTGGATTTTTTGAAAAAATTTCATCTTCCTTCAAAACCTTTCCGCAATAGTAACATTTGTTTCCATCATTTTTTGATTTACTGATTGAACTATCTGTTTTGTTTTCTGTTTCATCTTGATTTGATAATTCATTAATAGATATATTAAATAATTTACATATCTTTTTAATTGTTTCAAAATCCGGTTCAGACATATTTCTTTCCCATTTTGAAACAGCTTGTGCAGAAATGTTTAATTCTTCTCCCAACTCTGCTTGAGTCATATTTTTAGTTTTTCTAAGTTCTGCTATTTTATCTCCTAATAACATAAAAACCTCCTTGTGTTATGAGTAAATTATAGCACACCAATCTTCAAATTTATATATTTTTTACTCAACCATTGGTTGAATTACTAGACTTTTGGTTGAAACCAACGGTTGAATTGTTGATTTTTTGCCAATTTTTTTAACAAAATAACAGATTTTGTCTTTGATAAGAGATTTTTGTTAAATTTAAAATATTTTTACACAAAAAAAGAGTTAAATTTTTAATTCAACTCTTTTTATATAATTTATTATTCAGCTTTCTTTTTTCCAAAGATTCCAGCAAATGTTTCTGAAAAAAATCTTCCAACTTTTTGTCTTGCTTTTCTTGAAAAAATCATAATCAAACCAATCAAAACAATCACAAAACCAACAATACCAATAACAACAAAAAGTGTTTCATTTGAATTCACCGACTCATTTGTCACCATTGAATCATTAACACCTGTTGCAGAACCACTTTGACTTGAACTTGAATTTGTTGTTTCTGAAACCACTGCTGTTTCATTTGCAGTTTTTGTTGAAGCGGTTGAAGTTCCAAAAAGAACAGCTGTAACAGTTTTTGCTAAATATGGTGTAGTTTTTAAAACCAAATCTTTTTCAATATTTTCACAACCCATTTCAAAAAGCATTGCCTTTGTAGTGAGTCCTTGATTATAGTTTCCTTTTCCAAAATAAATATCTTTGATAAGTCCTGGATAGGTTTTATCTGCATACGATTTTATTGTATATGCAAACTTTTTATTTTCTTCATAATTTTTACTAGAGGATCCAACAACCATTCTAACCGAACTCATTTGCTTTCCATCAACCTTTGTTAAATATTCACTTCTTTTTGTTGAGTCTCTATGCAAATCAAAAATTGCGGTTACACCAGAATCCAAAAGAGCGGTTGCTGTAACTTGACTTCTTGTATATGCACCAGAATTATGTGGCAGATGCAAATCTTCCCTATAAACTGTTTCAACTCCAATGTTGTTAAGTTCTGAAACAAACTTTTTTCCAACATCATGAATACCACCCTTTCCATAAACAGAATCTATACCATCTGGTGTGAAATAAGATTCATCATTATGAGTGTGATACACACCTATTTTTTTTATTGTTGCGGCAGCTGCTTTGTTATTATTTGTTTCATTTTGAACTGAAATTTCTGGAAGAATTTCATCTTTTAAAAACTTAGCTATTGCAATTTTTTCTTTTGAATCAACTGACTCAATTTCATACAACTTGTTTTTTCCAGACAAATATCTGTCACCAACAGAAACTTCATCACCTCTTAAAAATAATACCTTCTCTTTTTTTGAATCTGCATAAACTGTATAATATTTTTTTGTTGTGTCAGCAGCAGATGCTGTTTTGTTTGAAATAAAAACAATATTAAAAAGAGAAATCATAACAGCTAAAATTAATATTAAACAATTAAAATATTTTTTCATAAAAACCTCACAAATTTGTATTTTTTGCCATATTTTTATCATAATTTGTTAAATTTTCATTATTTTTAACATTATTTGCGGTTTTTATAAAACTATTTTCATTAAATTCATTTTTCTTAAATTTCAAATTTTCATTAAGCTTTCCATTTTTTTCAGAATCGCAAGTATGGGTTTTATAGTTATAAATTTTCTCTTCTTTTTTTAAACTTGCAGCGGAAAAACATCTTCCCAAAAACTCACTAACAGCAACAGAAATGATAATCGAAACAATATATGCTCCGAAAGCACCGCCAACACCAAGTCCCAAAATTGATGGTGTTTTATTTGCAAAATTAATTATCCATTGAACAAGCATTGCAAGTGACAAACCAAACAAACACGATATGAAAGCATTTCTTCTGCTTCTGCCAAGAGCATAAGCCACAACACCTGCAACCACACCATAAATATATGTGTTATCAATAATCATTTCTTCAGGGTCTGCTGGAAGCAACCATTCAAGCAAATAAATTATTGCAGCAACTAAAACCGTTCCAATAAATGCTCTAAGCAAATCTCTTGACCAACCACACGAAATTAATAAATAAATTGATACAGCAAGTGGAATCAAAAAACCACCTATTGAAAAACAAAAATATTTACCAATCCATATTGGCGGAATAATTATGCCGATGCAAATCAGAATTAAAACAATAAGAGCCTCTTTGTCGTTTAATCTTAAACTATCAAGAATTCTTTGCCCTACACCAAACATAATCAATAAAATTAATATTGATAAAATTGTTAAACTTACTGACATAAAAAAAATCTCCTTTACTTTTAGTATGTAAAGAAGATTTCAATTTATTACAAATTTTGACAAAAATCTATTTTTGATTTATTAAGCTCAATAACCCGGCCATTTAAATATGACAAATAATCTGTATCTTTAAAATGAAATATAATTTTATAAGCAACAAGGTCTTGAAACTTTCTCTTAAACTTTTTATTAATTTCAGAGTTTCCATATTTTTCATCACCAATAACAAAGTGACCGATGTGAGCAAAGTGTGCTCTGATTTGGTGAGTCTTGCCAGTAATGAGTTCAACCTCAACAATTGAAGTGTCATCTATAGTTTTTAAACAATTATAATTTGTTTGAATTTTTTCAAATCCAACTTTTGGCAAATCAGAAATCTCAACCAAAGATTTATCACTAAATTTTTTTAAATAAGCAACCATCTCATCTGATTTGTTTGAAAGTATTCCAAAAACTCTTGCCAAATAAAACTTATCAATGGTTCGATTCTTAAATGCAAAATCTAAATCATTTTTTGCTAAAATATTTTTTGCAAAAACAACAAGTCCCTCTGTGTTTCTATCAAGCCTATGAACAGCAAACACTTTTTGATCCAACTGACTAGAAACTGTTTTTGTTAAATCATTATCATTCTCAGAAACTGTTTCAATTTTTCTTGGTTTAAAAACAACAATTATGTTTTCATCTTCAAACAAAACTTCAATTTTTATTTTTAAGTCATCATTATAATAAACAACAACAGTATCATTTTCAAAAACACCAACATCTTTGTTAACTCTGCAACCATTAACCTTTACATCTTTATTTCGAATAATTTTAGAAATCGAATTATAAGATAAATTTGAAAGATTTACAGATATCGCCGATGATAATTTCTGTTTTTTTGAAACACTAAATTCTTTTACATTCATTGCAATTTCCTCTACAAGAAGTTTTCTTATTTAATCTTAACACAAAAAAGCAACAAATATCAAGAATTAAAAACAAAACCAAAGCAAAGATATATTTATAGTCTGTCATAATTTTAAAAGCCAAAAATGCAACAAGATAAGCTATTAAAAATTGAGCTACAAAAACATAAATTGCCCACTTCTTTCCAACTTCATTTTTTATAGAGATTATTGCTGAAATACATGGCGAATATAAAAGAATAAAAATCAAAAACACGATAGTTAATTTTGTGTTAAACATCGATGCAAAAATATTAGGTGTTAAACCCATAACCGAAACACCTACAACAATCATTTCTTTTGCAACTAAACCAAGCAGCAAAGACACCACCATAACAGGATTTTCAAATCCTAATGGTTTAAATAAAAACAACAACTTATTTGACAAAAAATACAATATAGAATCATCAAATTTTTCATTTTCAATAAACATAAACGAAGTTGAAAAATTCTGCAAAAACCAAACAATTATAATGAATAATGATATCATTGTTCCAATTTTAATTAAAAATTCATTAATAATTGAAAGTGAATTTTTGAAAATAATTTTTAAATTTGGCAGTCTATATTTTGGAATTTCCATTATATAAACATCATTTTTTTGCTTTAAAATTTTCTTATAAATCAAAGCAAAAGTTAAAGAAATTAAACAAGAAAATAAATACAAAGCAAAGACAAAAACATACTTATATTTTTCAAAAAAACTAGCCGCAAAAACTAAAAATATTGGAAGCTTTGCTGAGCATGAAATAAATGGTAAAAGCAAAATTGTTCTTCGCCTCAAATTTTTATTTTCTAAATTTCTGGTAGTCATCACAGCTGTAGTCGTGCAACCAAATCCAACAAATAAACTAAAAATAGATTTACCAGTTAAACCAAATTTTTTAAATATACCATCGAACATAAAAGACACTCTGGACATAAAGCCAGTATCTTCTAAAATATTCAATAATAAAATTAACAACATAATTTGTGGAACAAATGAAATTATAGTTTGAACACCAATTATTACACCATCAATTAAGAATGATTTTATTATTAATGAAATATTTCCGCATAAAATTATTTTTCGCAAATTATCAAATATTTTATTAAATAATTGATTTATTATCCAAGAAAATACCGTTCCAACTGGTCCAAAAGTAATATAAAAGACTGAAAATATGGATATTAAAAACAATAATAAAAATACACCGTTTTTTAGAACAAAATTATCAATTCTTTCTGTTTTAATATTTCTATTTTCTGCAATTTTATTGCTTAAATTATCATATATTGCAGTTATTTTATTAATATTTGCATTATTTTGCGGTTTTTTATTGTTATGAATTTTGATAAAATTTTTCAATTTTTCAATATCTTTTTTCTTTCTTGCATCAATTGCAATACCTGGTATTTTAAATTTCTTCAGTTCATTATTTATATCTAAATTTTTAATTTCGTTTGCCATATTAACAACAAGACAAATGTTATATCCCGTCTCAATCATCTGTTTTGCAAGAATAAAATTTCTAGCAAGATTATTCGCATCGCACACATAACAAATCAATGCTTCTTTATTTTGTTTTAAAAATTCACAGGCAATTTTTTCTTCATTTGAGTATCCATTTAAAGAATAGATTCCCGGCAAATCATATACCGAGATTTTTTTATCTAATCCTTTTACTAAACCCTCTTTAACAGAAACTGTTACACCGTGCCAATTTGCCACCTTTTCTCTTGAACCTGTTAGAGAATTAAAAATTGTTGTTTTGCCAGTGTTTGGGTTGCCAACCAAAACCACACTATTCATACAATTTAATCTGCTCACAAACCAACTTATCTAATGCATATCTAACACACATAACTTCAACTAAAATTGCCGACTTGTTATAGTTATGTTTTAATAATTTAATTTTATTGTTTTTATTTATCCCCAAATTTACTATTTGTCTTTTTAATTTTTCATCCGAAATAGACACATCTTTAATGGTATAAGTCTCACCAATTTTTGCCGTCATTAAATTTAATTCCATAATAAATTTTATTTTGTTTGCATAAAAAAAATAACCCAAACAGTGGGTCATTTTTTTAAAATTATTTTTTCTTTTTTCCTTCTTTTTTAAGCTCATCATTTTTAACTGCTTCAATTGAAGGCTTAACAACATCTTGACCTTTGAGCATGGTTTCAAACTCATTAACAAAATCAAAAAATGTTGTTATATCTTTGAACTTTTTATACACAGAAGCAAATCTAATATAAGAAACTTCATCAAGATTTTTTAAACCTTCCATAACATATTCACCAATAACCTGTGATGAAATTTCTTCTTCCATACTATTATAAACTTTCTTTTCAATATCAGAAACAAGTTTATCAATATCACTAATTGAAACTGGTCTTTTTTCACAAGATTTCAATATGCCATTTTTCATCTTGCTGGTTGAAAATCTTTCACGATTTCCATTGCTTTTTACAACCATAATAGGTGTAACTTCAATTGTTTCATAGGTATTGTATCTTCTTGCACAGCCAAGACATTCTCTTCTTCTTCTGATTGAATTTGAGTCGTCACAAGCTCTTGAGTCGATAACCTTGCTTTCTTCAGAGCCACAATATACACACTTCATAATCTTTCCTCTAATAGTATAATACAAGATTTTTTCTGCTTTTGCAAGTTATTTATATTTTATGTTATTTATTGGTTTAAATCGCACAAATGTTTTATAATTTGACTGACTTTGACCTTTTAGATTACTTGGTGGTTTATTTTCTTCTGTTTTGAACAAATTTCGTTCATTATTTAAATAATACTTCCCTGGATATTTTGAATTTTGAGGATAATAATTTGAAAAATTGTATCTTTGATTTTCTCTTTGTAATGTATTTTGACTTCCCCGAAAACCTCTATTTTCTAGTGGCAATTTAACCAAAACAACATCGTCACCTATCTTTTTTAACTTTTCAAGTGAAATAAAAATATCCTCACTTTTTTTAAAAATTTTTCTTTCCCCTGGAACCACAATTCCTTTTATTAAACCTGTTTCTATATCAAACAAAACATCAATGATTCTACCCAGCTTCTTGCCATCTAAAATGTTTATTATTTCCTTTTCTTTTAATTCTGAAAGTGATATATCCATACTTAATTATATTCCAAAAATCAAACTTGTAACACATTGAATAAAATTTTAATATTATGCAAAACATAAAACCATAGGAGTTTATCTATGGCAAATAAAGTAATAATTTGTGGAATCGACACTTCAACACTTCCAAAATGCTCACAATCAAAACTTAATGAACTTATGCAAAAAATCAAGTCTGGAGACAAATCTGCCCGTGAAGAATTTGTATTTTATAATATGCGACTCGTTCTTTCAATTGTTCAACGATTTTCTGCAAACAAAAACAACTCTGACGACATCTTTCAAGTTGGAATTATTGGCTTGTTAAAGTCAATTGACAACTTTGATACTTCTGTTGGTGTTAAATTTTCAACCTATGCAGTGCCTATGATTATTGGTGAAATTAGAAAATATTTAAGAGATCTATCAGCTATGAAAGTCACCAGAAGCATCAGAGATGTCGCATATAAGGCTCTTCAAGCCAAAGAAGAACTTTTAAAAACTTCTGACAAAGAACCAACTATTGAAGAAATTTCAAAACTAATTAATATTCCAGAAAAACAAATTGTTGATGCTATGGATGCCATAAGCGAACCACTTTCACTTTATGACACGGTTTTTCATGACGATAACGACACAATGCTCATTATGGACCAAATAAAAGACAATTCTAGTGATGATAAAATATTAGAAAAAACCGCCTTAAAACAAGCGGTTTCTATGCTCGGAAAACGAGAACAACAAATTTTATTTTTAAGATATTATGTTGGAAAAACTCAAATGGAAATTTCAAGTGATATCGGCATAAGCCAAGCTCAGGTTTCAAGACTTGAAAAAGATGCACTCAAAGAAATCAAAGCAAATGTTACTTAGTTTATAGTTATGATTTTATAATTATGTTATGCTAGTTTTAAAATTCCAATTTTAAGTTTGTCCAAAATTTTCTTTTCGATTCTAGAAATATATGACTGTGAGATTTCAAAATAATCAGCAACTTCTTTTTGTGTCATTTCATTTGTCCCAGAAAGACCATATCGCATTTTAATAATCTCTTTTTCTTTTTCTGAAAGCTCATTTAACACAAATTTTAAATCATCTTTTTCATCTTGCTTATCCATACCAAAAGTCACTTCGTCAACCTCAGAACTCAAGACATCTGAAATGCAAAGTTCATTTCCATCAGCATCTGTGTTTAGTGGTTCATCAAGTGAAACTTCTTTTCTGATTTTTGCAATTTTTCTAAGGTGCATCAATATTTCATTTTCAATACATCTTGAAGCATAAGTTGCCATTTTTATATTTTTTGAATTATCAAAAGAACTCACCGCTTTTATCAATCCAATTGTGCCAATACTAATCAAATCTTCAATATTTGCAGCTGTATTGTCAAACTTTTGTGCAGTGTAAACAACCAATCTTAAATTTCTTTCAATAAGCTGATTTTTAGCCTCATCACTGCCATTTTTCATTTGCTCAACAAGAAGATATTCTTCACTTGAACTAAGTTTTTCTGGCAATATTTCTGACCCATTTGCAATATAATAAACACAACTTTTCTTTTGAAAAACCTTTCTTAAAAATGCAAACATTTACACCTCCTAAACACAATCTCTGTGAATTAAACAATCATATTTGTTTGAGTTTTCAAACCTATGATTAACCAGCCCAATAACACACTCAAATTCTCTTAAATTTTCACCATCTTCAATGGTGGCTTTTTTTATATCTAAAATTGGCATATCTGAAAAAACTCCACCAACTGAAACCGTTTTTATAAACCCGTCAAAGCCAATGTTTTGATAATTGTTTTTGGTTATATTTTCATAAGTTTCATTTGGCAAGTATTTTTTGAGTGAATATATTGAAATCACAACAACTGGTTTGCCGGTTTTCTCATCATATAAAACATTTCCCGTATCTATCAAACCTACAAGTTTTATATGTTTTCCAAATGCAAAAAATGATATAGATTTTAAAAAAGATTCAATTATTTTCTTTTTTGACAAATAATCACTCAGCCAAAAAATCGCAAAAATATAACAAAAAATCATTAAAATTATTATTAATTCTGCAAATCTTGATAGATTTTTGCTAAAAATCTCATTTGCAACAGCAGCTGAAATTGCTGTCATAAATTTATAAAAACCAAATATGGAAAACATTGTCAATATGCTAGATAGCCAAATTTTAAATAATTTAAACGGCTTATATGAATCAGTTAAAATTAAACTAACAAAAATTAAAGACACTATTTTTACTAACAAAACTTGATAATTTTTTAAACCAAAATAACAACAAATTATATACAAAATTGTCATTAAAAATACTGTGAAAAATAGCCATATTTTTTCAATGTAAATCTTAAAAATTTTCTTTATAATTAAAACTAAAACTAAATCTGAAAACAAATTAAACAAAAATAAAACAATAAAATTTTCCATAAAAAAAGTATAATAGTTTTGCTTAAATTTTGCCTTATATTATATTGCCGTTTTAGTTTGTTTTAAGTCACCTTTTATTGTTTTGTTGAATATTTTGTCCATAAAATTTTTGCATAAAAAAAGCAAGGAGATTATCCTTGCTTTTAGTTTGATTTTATTTAAACATTTCATCAAAAGCTGCTTGAAGTTTTGTTTTGTTTATGTCGTTAATTTCTTTTGTTTTTGTAACGGTTAAATAAACTTTAATAAGTGGCTCTGTTCCTGATGGTCTAACCATAACCCTTGAACCTTCTTCAAGTTCAAAACTAATAAGGTCGGCTTCTGGAAGTCCATTAACAGATGTTAAATAATCTGTAATTTTCAAAACTTTAAATCCTGCAAAGTCTTTTGGTGGGTTTGTTCTAAGACCTAAAAGAAGTTCTTTCATTTTTTTATCACCTGCAGAACCTGCAAATTTATATGATGTAACATATGCTTGATAATAACCAAATTCATCATAAATTTCTGTGAGTCTATCAACAATTGTTTTGCCTTGTTTTTTAAGTTCACTAGCTGCTTCACAAATAATCATACTTGCAACTGTTGCATCTTTATCTCTAACATGAGTTCCAACAAGATAGCCAGAACTTTCTTCAAATCCCAAAACAAATTCAGATTCTTTGTTTTCCTTTTGAAGATTTGTAATAAATTCACCAATATATTTAAATCCTGTTAAAACATCGTGACACTTGCCTGAATATTTTTCAGCAATTTTATCTGCAAGGCTTGTTGAAACAACTGATTTTACAACAATACCACCTTTATCTTTTCTCTTGCTAAACAAATAATCTGCAATAACAATTCCAATTTCGTTTCCTGTTAAGTGAACAAATTCACCTTTTTGATTAACCAAAACACCAACTCTGTCAGCATCTGGATCACTTGCAATAACAAGGTCTGCATTTGACTCTTTTGCAATTGGAAGCGAGGTTTCATAAACTTCAAACTTCTCAGGATTTGGATATGGACAAGTTGTGAAGTTTTTGTCTGGTTTTGCTTGAATTTCATTTAAAATAATTTTTGCACCTTGCTCAGTGAGAACTCTTGGAACAGTTTGAATACCGGTTCCATTTAATGCAGAAAACACAACTGAAACATCTTCAATTTTTGCCTTTGAAACAGACTTAACTTCTTTTACATAACTAACAATAACTTCATCATCGGTATATTTGATTAATCCTTTTTCTAAACCTTCTTCAAGCGACATCAAATCAAATGAAAAGGCATCCATTTTTTCTGAAATCTTCATAATTTCAATAGAAGGTTCTTCCAAAAGTTGACAACCAGTGTTGTCATAAACCTTATATCCATTATAGTCTTTTGGATTGTGACTTGCGGTAATCATTACACCCGCATCACAGCCATAAAATCTAACCATATAAGACAAAAATGGTGTTGGCATCATCTCTTTTGCAAGATAAACAACAAGTCCGTTATTTGCGGCAATTTTTGCCACAAGTTCAGCAAATTCTTGCGACATATTTCTGCTGTCATAGCTAACAGCAATAGACTTTCCACCATGATTTAAAACATATTCAGAAAGAGCTTCTGTAACCTTTCCAACATTATAAATATTCATTCGGTTGCTTCCTGCACCAATAATGCCACGAAGACCTGCTGTTCCAAATTCCATATCTTTGAAAAATGCTGAGTTAATCTCATCATCTGTCATATTCTTTAATTCATTTAATGTTGCTTCATCAGTTACTTTTTGCAACCATAAATCATACTTTTCTTTATAATTCATAATTTCTCCTCAAAATTTGCTATTTTAATTATAACAATTTACTACTAAAATTTCATACTAAAAATGACCGCATTTAAAAATTTTATCAAATTTTAATTTAAATTTTTATTCAATGTCCATTCTATGATAATTTTTAAGGAAGAGTTTCAAAACATCAATTTGGTCTTGAAGATTCTTTCCATTATCGGTATCTTTCACTTTCATTCTCTTTTTATAAAGCTGAACTTCGGTGGTTTCTGATTTTAAATCAATCTTTCTTTTAATCGCTTCTCTTGTTTTGCAAAATGGTGCATGAGTTGTGAGATACAAACCATGTGAGTTTGACATAAGTGTATAGCCACCAATTCCGGTTCTTTTGTGGTATGCCTTTGAAAGCCCTCCATCAATAATGATATGCTTTCCATTTGCACTAATTGGGCTTTCACCATCTTTAACTCTTACAGGCATATGTCCATTAATAATATGAGCATAAGGACCTTCTGCTCCAAATTCTGCAAGAACTTTATCACAAAAATCTTCATTTTGAACAAGGTCATAATATGGATTTTTATTCTCTTTAATTTTCTTTTTGGTCATATATGTTTCATAGGTTCGCATTACATCTCTGCCAAAAAGCGGAGAATTTTTGCCACACCACAAAAACCACATAAAATCAATTGAATATTTATCTCTGTTGTTATATGCCGACAAAACCACCCTGTTGCACTTGTCATAAAGTGCCTTTCCACCATACATTTTGTCGCCAATTTGTATTTCGGTAAAATTGCCCTTTTTATCACAAGGAACACATCCATGCATAAGCAAGTTGTTGTTATACACTAAGTGCATACTTCCTTGCCTTACCAAAAAGTGAATATGATCTTTAAGCCTTTTGCTTTGCATAAACTCCTGTTTTAAAATAGCTATTAACGACAATTCTTCTTCAGTGAGTTCATCGTCTTTCAAAAGAATTCTGTCTTCCATATTCCACTCTGGGTGGCGACGAAGAATTTTATTCTCAAGCTTAAATTGCAAAACAGTTATTGCCTTGTGCATTTTTGACAAAAGTGGCTCGTCATCAAATGGATTTGTGTCATTTTCAAAATCTTTAATTTCAAAATTATCACAAGGATCATCTTTATAATGTTTAATTGCAAAAGTTTCAAGTGCTCTAAGGTTAATTCCATAAGCACTTTCTAATATTCCAAGATTTTTATATCCACAATTTATTCTAATAACATTTGCAATACAAGCAGTATTTCCAAGATAAGCACCTATCCACAAAACATCATGATTTCCCCATTGAATGTCAAGTGAGTGATAAGACATCAGCCTATCCATAATAATATCTGCACCTTTGCCTCTGTCAAAAATATCACCAACTATGTGCAAATGATCAATTGCAAGTCTTTGAATAACCTGACAAAGAGCAATAACAAAGTTGTCACCCTCGTTAAGTTCAATGATGCTTGACAAAATGTTTTCATAATAACTTTCTTTACTTGCACCCTCAGACATATTGATAAGCTCATCCATAATATAAGCATAATCTTGAGGAAGTGCTTTTCTAACTTTACTTCTTGTATATTTGCTTGAAATTTCTTTTAAAACTCTAACCAAATGCAAAAGTGTCTTTTTATACCAGCCATTCATATCTTTTTCAGTTCTTGAAATAAGCTTCAAACTTTCTTCTGGATAATAAATTAATGTCAAAAGGTCTTGAATTTCGGCTGTTGTCATATAGTTTTTAAAAACAGTTTCAAGTTTAAGCCTTATAACACCAGATGCATTTTTTAAGATATGAATAAATGTATCTGCTTCTCCATGCAAATCACTCAAAAAGTGTTCTGTTCCCTTTGGAAGGTTCAAAATTGCTTGAAGATTAATAATTTCACTAATTGCTTGGTTTGGTGATTTAAAAAAGTTATTCATCAAACTATTATACTTTTCTACTCCTACTTCCACGAAAAATTTCTCCTAATAAAACTTATGCTTAAATATTATACTATTTTCTTCTCCCCTTGCAATTTAACTAACCCAATATGCAATACCAAGTATTTATACTCAGTATAAGAAATTTTTAATAAAAAAAACGAACCCTTGATAATTTGGGTTCGTTTTTAATTTTTTTTATTAACTTATTTATTAAATTTTCTTCTTAAAAATGGTGGGATTTCAGCATCATCAACTCTGATGTTTGATGATGGAGTTTGTCCAGCATTATGTGGTTGATATGGGTTTCTTTCAGTAGATTGTCTAGCATATTCAGCAGACATATCTTTTTCTTGTGAGTTAGAAGAAATTCCATATTTTCTATCAATTTCTGCTTGATTTGGAATCACTGGAGCTTCTGGTTGTTCTTGTGAACCACTAAGCCTGTTCCACAAATCAACATCTGTTCTTGTTTCAGTTTGAACTGGTTGTGGCTTTGGTTGTTGTGGTTGAACAGCAGGTCTATCCTCACCAAATCCAAAATTCTTTTCAAAAAGAGATGCAATTGTTGGCTTTCCAGTCACAAAATCATTGAATTTGTTTCTATCAAAGTTTCCTGTATCTTGTGGTTTTGAAATTTGACTAAGTCTATCTTGATTTTGAAGGAAACTTGGCTTTGATGGAGCGGTTGCATTTTCAAATTTGCTACCTTCAAAACCTGTTGCAACAATTGTAACAATCATTCTTTCATTATAACTTTCATCAATTGTAGCACCAAAAATTGTGTTTGCCTCTGGTGAAATAACATCTTTAATCATATTAACAGCATCATTGATTTCTTCAAGTGACAAATCAAAGCCGCCTTTAACATTGATGATAACTGCCTTTGCACCATTGATTGATGTTTCTAAAAGTGGACTAGCAATTGCTTGACGAACAGCAATTTCATTTCTCTTGTCACCTTTGCCTTCACCAATACCCATATGTGCAAGACCACGGTTTTTCATAACTGTTCTAACATCTGCAAAGTCAAGATTGATAAGAGATGGTGTTGCAATAAGATCAGAAATACCTTGAATACCTTGTCTTAAAACTTCATCGGCATGTTTAAATGCATCAACAATTGATGTTCCTTTTGGAGCAATTGACAATAATCTATCATTTGGAATAACAACAAGTGTATCAACACATTTGCTTAAATTTTTAATACCAAGTTCAGCATTTGTTGATCTTGTTCTTCCTTCAAATTCAAATGGTTTTGTAACAACTGCAATTGTTAAAATACCCATTTCTCTTGCAATACTAGCAATAACAGGAGCAGCACCAGTTCCAGTTCCACCACCCATACCAGCAGTGATAAACACAAGGTCAACCCCTCTAAGTTTTTCACAAATTTGGGCTCTTGATTCTTCTGCTGCCTTTCTTCCAATTTCAGGGTCAGCACCAGCACCTAAGCCTTTTGTGAGTTTTTCGCCAAGTTGAATTTGAACAGAAGCTTTGCTAAGCATAAGAGCTTGTTTGTCTGTATTTGCAGCAACAAAAGAGGCACTTTTAAGCCCAGAAGCAATCATTCTGTTAACAGCATTGCAACCGCCGCCACCAACACCAACAACTAAAATTTTACAAATAGGTGTAATATTGTTAATTTCCATAATCTATCTCCATTAAACCTTTACAATAATATCATCAAGCATATATCCATAATTTAAAACCATATTAAGCAACCCTTCTTCACTAGCATCATAAGGTCTTATGTCTTTGTTATGGATTGAAGAAATCAATTCTATTCTTCTATTCAACTTTTTAGAAATAATAGTTTTTATTCCGTGAATAAAATTAAATCCGCCGCCAACAAAATATACTGGCAAAAATTCTGGCAAATCAAACGGACATCTTTCTAAACACTTAAGTATATAGTCACAAATCATTTCAACACGATCTGAAACAATTTCATTTGTCGCCTTTGCAGAATAAGACTGCATGACTTCATCACCTTCAACTTCATAAGTATCAGCTGCTTTTGGTGTCCAGCCAAGAACGATTTTATGTTTCAATCTTTCAGCTTCGTTAAACGAAATTTTTAAGCATTGTGACAAATCTGAAGTTAAGTAACCTCCACCCATAGAAAAGCTGTTTAAATATAAAAGAGCATTTCCTCTTGAAAGAATTACATTTGTTGTGATGTAACCAACATCAACCAAAAGAACATACTTGTCTCTAACTTGTGGTTCAAACAAATATAAACATTCTGCAAGTGAAGATGACAAGAAACCTAAAATATTAATTTTAAGTTCTTTGAAAATACTTTTAATAAAGTCAACAAAAGACCTTTCAGCCAAAATATAAGACACAAAACCTGTAATTGACTTTGCTTTCATATTAATTGGATCAATAACTCTTCTAACCGCATCAATTTCATAATAAACCACAGAATTATTAATCACGGTATAATTTTTGTCTTCGGCAAAAGTATTTCCTGTCTTAAAGATATTATCAATATCAAATTTAGTCACTTTTTTTGACTTTGGAAATGTTAAATTTACGGTTTTTGTAACACAACCACTAAATTCACCCGGAACACCAATATATACATTTGTAACTTTTGTGTCCGATGTAATTTCAGCATTTGATATAGATTGTGCAATTGCATATTTAAGAGATTCTGGTTCCAAAAACTCAGAATTTTGAAATCCTGCATAGGCAATCTCACCTTTACCCAAAATCTTAAAGGTGTCATTAACTCCGTTTTCGCCAATAAGTGAAACTATTGTTGAAGAGCCTATATCAATTATTGCTGTGCTTTCTTTCATATGCATCCTTTTTTCGACAATATCTCTATGATAGTTTAAGTATATTCGACCAGACTTTTTGTGTCAAACAAAAATCTGTTTAATTATCAAATTATTCGCGAATTTGTTCGATTTTAAACAGAAATAAAAAAGCAAAGAATTTATCTTTGCTTTCAATTATATTTTTTTAGCAGATGCCACATACTTGCCATCTGAACCTTTATAAATTTCAACCAAAACAGATGGGTCATTTTCAAATCTTTTTGTCTCATCTATAACAACCTGTCCATCATTAAAACAAACAGCTGCTCTAAGAGCTTTGTTATAAAGGTCATCTGTTCCATTAAGCACAACTCTGCAACCTTCGTGAGATTCTAAACTTGAATTTCTCATTGTGATTGTAAATGTGTTGTTTACTGCAGAATAATCAATTTTTCTAACAACAGTGTGATCTTTTGTTTTTCCATACATTCCCGCTGTTATTTCTGCAAGATATATTTTTGTGCCGTCATCAGCAAACTCGCCAACAATTGCATTTTTTGATTCAAATGTTAAAGTTTGCTCAGAAATTTCAATTGTATGATTAAAGTAATTGGCAGCCTCTTCTGGCTTTAAGTCACTTTGTGAAACCATATCTAAAATTTTAAAGTCAACATCTAATATATACCAATTGTTTGAAGTTGAATCTTTTACTCTATATCTTGGAATTCTTTCTGACACATAAACTCTCACAACATTAGGAAAATATCTAATAATTTGTTCAACCTTAATAAAAGGATTTGCCTTTTCAATTTTTTTGATATTGTCATCAAAATTCATAAAAACAATATTTTTTCCAATTTCAAACTCGCCAGAAACTTCAACAGCTTCAAGAGTTCCATCAGCAAGTTTGCTGTTTGTTTCTGCCCTATATCTAAACTCAACATCAACAGTTTTAAGTCTAAACACCAAAGCAAAAATTGTTGCAAAAACAACCAAACACAAACAGATACTTCCAACAACAATTAATAATTTCTTTTGTTTCATTTGCATTTATCATTCTACCTTATCAATATTTGCACCTAAACTTTTAAGGTTTTTGTCAAAGTTATAATATCCTCTTTCTATATGAAAAATTTCATCAATGGTGGTTCTCCCTTTTGCAACCAGCCCTGCAAGAACCAATCCTGCACCACCTCTAAGGTCAGGACAAGTAACTTTTGCAGGTTTGAGTTTTGTTACACCAACAACAGTTGCATATCTTTCACTAACATTAATTTTAGCACCCATTTTTAAAAGTTCTGCAACAACTTTAAACCTTGCTTCAAACACCGTTTCATGAATTATTGCTGTTCCCTTTGAAATGGTTTGCATCACAAGCATTGGTGATTGCAAGTCTGTTGGAAAACCAGGATATATTGCAGTTTCAATTTTTTGAACCGACTTAAGCCTTGAAAAGTTTTCTAAAATTATTCTATCACTAAACAAATCAATGTTGCAACCAGAATTTCGCAAAAAAACAATTAGTGGCAACAAAAAATTTGGATCAATGCCACAAAGTTCAATTCTCCCACCACACATAGCAGCAGCAATCAAATATGTTCCAGCTAAGATTCTATCTCCAATACACCTAAACGAAGTTCCGTGAAGTTTTTTTACACCATATATAACAATTGTTTCATATCCAGCACCAAAAACTTTGCCACCCATCGAATTTATAAATCTTGCAAGTTCCACAATTTCAGGTTCTCTTGCTGCATTTTTAATAACAGTAATTTCACCATCAATAAGTGTTCCTGCCATCATAATATTTTCAGTTGCTCCAACCGACGGAAAAGCAAGTTCAACCACAGAACCCGCAATTTTACTAGCATCAGAATAAATCAAGTCATTTGCAAACGAAAACTTTATTCCGAGTGATTCAAGCCCAGAAAGATGAATATCAATTGGTCTTTTGCCAATATCACAACCACCAGGATATGTAAAAATTGCCTTTCTATATTTTGACAGAATTGAGCCCATCATAAATATACTAGACCTCAATGTTTTTGTTTCTGCCATAATAACAGATGTGCTTGAAAGTGAGCCAGATATTATCATCTTCGAATCAGAAATCTCAACTTTTTTGCCAAGTTTTTCTAAGATAAGACCCATTTCAACAACATCAAGATATAGCGGAATATCTTCAATAACACAATCTTCGTCACACATAATTGTTGCCGCAATTATCGGAAGTATTGCATTTTTTGCCGAGTCAATATCAATTTTTCCAAATAATTTATTTCCACCACTTACAACATATTTCATAAACACCTCAAAATTTTACTTAATATAATCTATTCATTAATCTTAAAAATTTTGACTATTTATGGAATTTTTGCGGACATTTTGAACAACACCAAGCATACTCATAAAAATCATCAGAGATGTTGAACCTGCGGAAATATATGGCAACGGAAGCCCTGTTGGCGGAACCACCCCAGTCACCACAGCAACATTTAAAAGCATTTGAATTATTATAATAGACCCAATTCCAACAGAAAGCAAAAATCCAAATTTGCTATCTGCCATTTTTGCAACTTTTAAAATTCTGACAAATAATAAAACAAAAATTAAAATTATAAATAAGCACCCAACAAAACCCAACTCTTCCGCAATAATTGAAAATATAAAATCCGATTCTGCAAATGGCAGAAATAAATATTTTTGTCTTGAATTAAAAATACCAGAACCAAACATACCACCAAGCGACACAGCAAAAAGCGATTGAACCAATTGAAAACCCTCATCTTTGCTTGATGCAAATGGATCAATAAATGCAACCAGTCTTTTGAGTCTGTATGGCTCTATCAAAATTAGCACAACAACCAAACAAATTACTGGAATTGAAAGCATCAAAAAATGTTTAAATTTTGCTCCACCAACAAAAAGCATAACCACAATTAATGCAGCCATACAAATTGTGATTGACATATTTGGTTCCAAAATAATCAACAAACAAAACAACCCACCAACAATTAAAATTGGAAGCATACCCTTAAAAGATTTTATTTTCTCATCACTTTTAGACAAATAACTAGCTGCAAAAACAATAAATGCAAACTTTGCAATTTCTGATGGTTGAAAAGTTATTACTCTTAAATTTATCCACCTTGTTGCACCATAATTTGTAACACCTATTGATGGCACAAAAACAAGCCCTAGCAAAACAAGAGAAACAATAAGAAGTGGCCACTTAAATTTCATCAAATTTTTATAGCTGAATTTTGAAAATAAAAAATATCCCACAAGCCCAACAACAGCCCCAAACACTTGCTTTTTTAAAAAGAAAAATTTATCTCCAAAAGAGAGTTCTGCAGAATAAAAACTTGCTGAATAAACAAACAACAAACCAATCAAAACCAGCAAAATCATAAGCAAAAAAATTGTATAATCAAACTTTGTTTTTCGATTTATTTTGAGTCCTGAAAATTTCATTTTCTTCAATCTCCTGAACAATCTTTTTGAAAACATTTCCCCTTTCTACATAATTTGAAAAACAATCAAAACTTGCAGCAGCCGGTGACAAAAGAACAATTGAATTTTTGTTTGCAACTTCAAACAAATATAATGTTGATTCTTTCAAAGAGTTAAAAATTTGAAAATCTTTAAAATTAAATTTTTTCGCAGAATTCGCAATTTTTTGCTTAATTTCTCCAAAAATTGCTATATTTTTGACTGTTTTTGGCAAATTTTTGAATAAATCATCAAATTCATAACCTTTGTCACTGCCACCCAAAATTAAATTTATTTCTTTATCAAAACTCTTTAATGCTACAATTGTGCTATCAATATTTGTGGCTTTGCTATCATTATAAAAAGATATTTTATTAATAGTTTTCACAAATTCAATACGGTGCGGAACTGCCAAAAATTTATCAATATCTTTAAGTAAATTTTTATTTCTTGTTTCCAAATAAACTGAAAGACAAGCTGCTAAAACATTTGAAATGTTATGCTCTCCAACTAGTTTTAAATTTTTTATAGAAACCAATTTTTCTTCAAAAATGTCTTCTTTAAAATATATGTTTTTATTTTTTAAATAACACCCATTAACTTTCTTTTTTAAACTAAAATAAAATATTTTAGCGGCGGTTTTTGGAATATTTTGCATCAAAAGTTCATTGTCTGCATTGATGATTAAATAATCATTTTTTGTTTGATTTTTAACGATTTTTTGTTTGCAAAAAATATACCTTTTCATAGTTTTATGCCTTGCCAAATGATCAACAGAAAAGTTTAAAATACAACTAATTTTTGAATGAAATTTTTTCACAGATTCAAGCTGATAACTTGAACACTCTAAAATAGAAATTGAATCATTGGTTGTTTCATCACAAAAACTTGTTGCAGCCACACCAACATTTCCACCAAGAAAAACTTTTCTTTCAACATCTTTTAATAAAAAATTTATTAGCGAAACCGTTGTGGTCTTTCCATTTGTTCCAGTCACTGAAATTATGTCACCTTTCATATTTCTGACAGCAAGTTCAAGCTCACCAATAATTTCAATTTTCTGCTTTTTTGCCAGTTTAAAAAATGGCAAATCTAATCGCACACCGGGGCTAACCACAATAAAAGACAGACCATCAAACAGCCTGTCTAATTTATCATTTTGAATTAACTTCTCATCATTTACAATTTCATCACTTGCAAAAACAACATTATATCCTTTTCTTTTCAAAAAATCTGCTGCTGCTCTTCCACTTACACCAAAACCAACTACCAAAACTTTCATAATTCTCCTTAGAGAATATTTAACATAATTGTCACAAATCCAACAAGTATTGTTATTATTGCATAACAAACTGTTATCCTAACTTCATGCACTCCTTTTTTCTCAAAATGATGATGAAGCGGTGCCATTAAAAATATTCTCTTTTTTGATAGTTTATAATATGCAACTTGCATAATAACAGATACTGCCGAAAGCACAAACATTATTCCAAGAATTGGAATATAAAAGCTCATTTTTGAAAACACAGCAATTGTTGCAACCAAACTTCCAATTGCAAGTGACCCAGTGTCACCCATAAAAATCTTTGCAGGAAAACAGTTAAAAACCAAAAAGCTTAAAAGAACCCCACAAGACACACTTGATAGTCTTGCCATATTTTTGATTTCTGAAACTGCAATTTCATCTAAACCTATAAAAATATTATTTGTAAGCACCAACGAAAGAATTGTAAATGAAAGCATATATCCAAATGCTGTCGCAGTTGCAAGACCATCTAATCCATCAGTTAAATTCACAGCATTGGTTGTGGCAAGATAAATAATTGCAACAACAGGAATAATCCACACCCCAAGGTCAATTGTTTGCCTAGTAAACGGAATTACCGTTTCACCACCAAGCAAATTTGATTTATAAACAAAGAAACCGATTATTATTGAAATTGAAAATTGAAAAATTATTTTTTGATAAGCCCTAAGCCCCAGGTTTCGTTTAAACTTAAACTTGATAAAATCATCTAAAAAACCAATTAATCCATAAGCTTCAAAAATCACTATTGCAACGGTTGCTAAAAGCGATTCTCCCCTAAAACAAATGAGTGACACAATTGGAATTGCTATCAAAAAAATTATTCCACCCATTGTTGGGGTTCCACTTTTTTGAGAGTGAGCCTCAACATAACTAAGTATTGTTTGCTTAACTTTTTCTTTTTTAATAAACGAAATCACTAGCGGAGAAATTATAATCGCAAACAAAAAACCATAAACAGCAGACTCAACAATCAAACAATAATCTTCCATCAACCTCTCCTAATTTTTTCAACCTCATCATAATCACTATACGGAATCTTCACTCCATTTTCTTCAATATACTTTTCAGCACCCTTTCCGGCAATAACAACAACATCACCAACAGCCGCCATTTCAATCGCTTTTTTAATTGCTTTTGACCTATCAAGCTCAATTAAATAATTATCATTTGTCATACCTTTTTCAATTTCTTTTGCAATAGCTTCTTTTTTCTCAAATCGCGGATTATCAGTAGAAATCACAACAAAATCAGCTATTTTTGATGCAATTTCTCCCATTTTTGCTCTTTTTTGCGATTCTCTGTTTCCGCCACAACCAAATAAAGCAATAACTTTTTTGCCATC
>JAZRNH010000024.1:0-18717 GCA_045648025.1 Clostridia bacterium | reverse complement strand
TAATCATAACTAGATTTAACTTGCTCAAATATTTTTTTGATAACATATTCCCTTTCATTCATATAAACAAGCTCAACTTCAACACCAGCAAGGTCAATATTTGCAGGAATTATAGACAAATTTTTAACCGGAGTGTCATAAATTGCATCTTTTACAGGTTTATCTTCTGACATAACTTGATAAATTGAATTGATTTTAGAATCTTTAACAAGTCCTAGGTTACTGGTTGCATTTCCTTGTGGATCAAGATCAACAAGAAGAACCTTTTTACCCATTAAAGCCATAAAAGAAGCCATATTTACACAAGTTGTAGTCTTTCCTACACCGCCTTTTTGATTAGCAAAAGCAATAACTCTACACATAAATACTCCTTAATTTAAGAGCATACTAGCCCAATTATCTTTCATAATATCAATTATAACAGGTTTTTAGCCTATTGCAAAGTAAATAAAAACCAAAAATTAAAATTTTACATATCATAATATATGATTACATTTTTAATAACCATCTTATGTTTAAATATCGATGCCCTGTCTTATGGAATCTCAAAAGGTTTAACCCAAAAATTTATACCCCAAAAATTTATATTTTTTATAGCAATATCATCAACAATAATGTTTACTATCCCACTTGGCATATCAAAATATATTTATTATCTATTTAACCCCAAAATTTTAAGACTAATAAATGCAGCCGTTTTGTTTTTGCTTGGTCTAAAATATATTTTTGAAAAACCAAAAAATGTAAAACAAAAAAAGCAAGACTTTTTCAGTTTTAAATCTTGCTTTTTTGAATCCATTATCATCTCAGTTGATGCAATTTTTACCGCTATTTTATCTGGATTTTTTGGTAATTTTTTTATTTTTTATATATTTTTCTATGGTTTAACCAATTATTTTGCGATTTTTTTTGGAAACAGATTCTTTTATAAAGTTGGCAATTTTTCCAAAATTAATCTATCATTTTTTAGTGGATTTATTTTTATTTTTCTTGCGGTTCTTAAAGTTGTGGGTGTTTAAAAACTTTTCATATAAATTTCTTAACCTCTCACCCACCTCTTCCCAAGTGATATAAATCTCTATTTTGGCAGTTTCTCCCACTTTTTTAACAAAATCTACATTTTTAATTAAAAAATCAAGTCTATCAACAAAAGCTTGTTCATCATATTTTTCAATAAAACCATTTCTGTCATTTATCATATTTGCAGATACACCAGTGTTCTCAATACAAAGTGTTGGAACCCCATAACAAGCTGCTTCAATTTTAACAATTCCATCTGTATCATAAACTGATGGAAAGAATAAAAGGTCTGAATTTTTTATAATAACAGACTTCTCATCAACAGAATCAATTTTGCCTGTGAATTTTACAATATTTTCTATGCCATTTTGTTTGCATATTTTTTGCATTTTTGATTGCTCTGGTCCATAACCTAAAAATATAAAATTAAAGTCTTTGTTCTTTTTATAAAGTTCAGATATAACTGAAAGAATAAAATAAACATTTTTGACTTCAACAAATCTTCCAATAAACAAAATATTGAATTTGTTTTTATCAATACCGTGTTTTGAAACAATTTCATTTTCATATTCTTTTGAAAATTCTTTTTCTTTTAAATTTGTTGCATTAGGAATAATCTCAACAGATTTTTTAAGACCATATTCTTTAAGCACACCTTTTGCAAAATCGTTCATTGTTATAACTTGTGTGGTTTTATTAAATGTTGTCATTATAAATTTAGTGAGCCAGTTTGCAATAGTGTCACTTTTAACGGCATTGTAAAAATTCTGTTTAAATTGACTATGAAAAGTTATAAGACTTGGCACTTTTCTCTTCTTTGCTAAATTCAAACCAAAACTTCCCATATTAAATGGTGCATGAATATGAACCAAATCAATTTTCAAAAGTGAAATATATTTTTGAAATTCAGCATCAAGTTGTGGAAAACCTAAATCATATCCTTGATTTTTTAAAAATATAGAATCTGATTGAAGAACAAAATAATTGCATCCGTTATAAACCTTGCTTTTGTGTTTTGGTGCACAAACAACAACATTATAATATTTACTCATAATTTTTGCATAGTTATCAAGAACCGAAACCACACCATCAATAACTGGAAAAAATGAATCAATAAAATAAACAATTGTCTTTTTTTCATTATTGTTAAACTTGTCAATAGTTAAATAAATTTCTCTAACATCATCATATTTATTTAAGAGTTTTTTGTTACATTTTTTAAGTCTTTTTTCATTGTTTTTTGTTTTTGTGTTAGCTGTTTTTAAAATTTGCTTTCTTACAGAAATTATGTTTTTTGACAACTTATCATCTGCCAAAACTCTGTTTAATTCTTGTTTTTTTAATTTTTTCTCATTTTTTTGGCTTTTTTGCATTGATTTTTGCGATTTTTTTTCAGAAGAAAAATCACCCACTTGTTTTTTTGTTTGTGGATTAAGTGTAGTTTTATTTATTATTTTATTCAGCTTTTTTTCTTCCATTAAATTTTTTTAACACCCTTTTTGTTTGACTGGTTTTTTATTTTATTTTATAATACCTATATATATTATACATATAAATAAAAAATTTTTCAATGGTTTGGGTTTATAATGAAAAATAAAAAAGAATTTACATGGTTTAGATATATGAAAAAGTATAAGGTGAAAGCTTTTCTTTCGCCATTTTTCAAAGGCCTTGAAACTGTAACCGAACTTTTTGTTCCACTTATTATGGCTAGAATCATCGATTATGGTATCAAGTTTAATGATACAAATTTCATAATTAAAAATGGTATTTTTATTTTAATTTTAAATATTGTTGGTGTTATTTGTGCCATCATTAGTCACAAACTTGCTGCACAAGTTTCAATGAGAATTGGTCAAGACATAAGAGATGATATCTTCACTCACATAAACTCACTTTCTCATGCAGAATTAGATAAATTTTCAACCACAACACTTTTAAATCGTTCTGTAAACGATGTTAGAAACATTCAAAACGGAATCGGTTCAATTTTAAGAATGATTATGAGAGCTCCATGTTTGCTTGTGGGTTCGCTTGTATTGTCATTATTTATCAATATTAAACTTAGCTTAATTTTTATTGTTATTATTCCTATTTTAATTTTGGTTATCTGGAAAATTATGAGCATTTTAAAACCATTATTAATCAGAATAAAAACCAAACTTGATGCAACAACAACCGTAACCAGAGAAAACTTAACTGGTGTGAGAGTTGTTAGAGCTTTCAACAAACAAGCTTATGAAACCGAAAAATTTAAACATGCAAACTATGAACTTATTTCTTCACAAATCAAACACGGAAAATGGGATGCACTTTTGTCACCACTTATCACAGTTATTGTAAACTTCGCAGTTATTGCACTTTTCTATTTTGGTGGAATTGAAGTTAATGTGGGCGACTTAACACAAGGTGAACTTATTGCTTTCATTGATTATTTTGGAACAATTTCTGCTTGTATTTTGGCACTTGCAACACTTATTACTATTGTAACAAGACTTAATGCTTCAAACGACAGAATTAATGATTTATTCTTAGTTAAAAATTCAATAAAAGATCCAGCAAATCCTGTTGCTGTTGATTTTGAAGATGTAAACCTTGGAATGGTTGAATTCAAAGATGTTAACTTCTCATATTCAAACATGAAAAATGCCGTAACAAACCTTTCAATAAAAGCCAACCCTGGCGATATTATTGGTGTTATTGGAGGAACGGGAAGTGGAAAGAGTTCTATCACAAACTTAATTCCAAGATTTTATGATGTTTCTTCTGGTGAAATTTTAATTAATGACACAAACATAAAAAAATACAAAGTTGAAGACCTTAGAAATATTATTGGTTTAGTTCCACAAAATCCAACACTTTTTGCTGGAACAATAAGATCAAATATGTGTTGGCGAAAACCAGATGCCACCGATGAAGAAATTGTTAAGGCATTAAAAATTGCTCAAGCATTTGACTTTGTAAATGAATATCCAGACTTTTTAGACCACAAAGTTAACCGTGGTGGAACTAACTTTTCTGGTGGCCAACGACAAAGACTCACCATTGCAAGAGCTTTGGTTGGAAACCCTCACATAATTATTTTAGACGATGCTTCTAGTGCCCTAGACTTTGCAACCGATTCAAAACTTAGAAGGGCAATAAGAACATCTCTTAGTGATGCTACCACATTTATCGTAACTCAAAGAACCAACTCTATTCGTGATGCAAACAACATTATTGTTGTTGATAATGGTAATATTATTGATATTGGCACCCATGAAGAACTTTTAAAAAGATGCCAAATTTATCAAGAAATTCACTATTCTCAAAACAAGAAGGAGGTTAAATAATGGACGATTATAAAAGACTTTCTTCCGCGGATATGAGAGAAAAACACACCCAAAAAGCAAAGCAACGATACACAAGAAACAGGGGAGCTTTCTCTATTTTGAAAAAAGTTTTCCATTATGCAAGAGAATATAGATTTTATCTATATTTTGCTCTTTTAATGGATATTGTAAACACTGTTTGTATTGTGTTTATTCCAATTTACACAGGAAAATGTATCGACTGTATTATTGCTCCTGGGGCAGTAAACTTCTCATTACTTTATAAAAATATGGCAATTATGGCAGTTGTTGCAATAATAGATGTTGTGTCCATATTTTTAAGTAAACTGTGCCTTGCACACTATAACTATAAAGGCACATTTAAAATAAGAGACCTTTTGTTTGAAAAGCTTCAAAATATGCCAATAAGCTATATCGACACCACTTCACACGGTGACTTAATTTCAAGAATGATTAACGATATTGACATTATGACTGATGGCTTTTTAGAAGGTCTTGCAACAGCACTTTCTGGTATCACAACAATAATTGGAACATTAGTTGCAATGCTTGTTTTAAATATTAAACTTTCTATTTTAATTATTGTTTTAACACCACTTAGTCTTATTATTTCTTATGTAATTATCAAAAAATCTAAAAAATTCGTTAAAAAAGAAGTTGATATTCAAGGTGATATTTCTGGTTATCTTGAAGAATATATTGGTGGTGAAAGAATTGTTAAAGCTTTCAACCACGAAGAAGATAGTATTGAAGATTTCAAAAAAATCAATAAAAACTATGCTCAAACAGCAACAAAATCAATTTATTACACATCACTCACAAACCCTGCAACCAGATTTGTAAACGGTATTGTTTATGGAAGTGTTGGTCTTCTTGGTTGTGTTCTTGCACTTCAAGGTGAAATTATGGTTGGTATAATCACCACATTTTTAACCTATGCAAACAATTTTGGAACACCATTTGCTGATATAAGCTCACAAATTTCTGATATTCAACAAGCTTTTGCAGCCGCAGGAAGAGTGTTTAATGTTTTAAATGAACCAAATGAAAGCAGTGATGAAAAACAACCAGATCTTTTAAACTGCACAGGTGAAGTTGAAATCAAAAATGTAAACTTCTCATATATTCCAAAAACAACACTTATTCAAAACTTAAACCTTTCTGTTAAACAAGGTCAAAAAGTTGCAATTGTTGGTCCAACAGGTTGTGGAAAATCAACAATTATTAACCTTTTAATGAGGTTTTATGATGTAAATTCTGGTTATATCACAGTTAGTGACACACCAATAAAAGAAATTTCTAGAAGCAGTTTAAGAAGCAAATATGGTATGGTTCTTCAAGACACTTGGCTCTTTAACTCAACCATTAGAGATAATATTGCTTACGGAAACCCAAATGCTCCAATCGATGATATTATTGAAGCCGCAAAACTTGCTGGTATTCATGAATACATTGAAAAACTTCCAAAGAAATATGACACTGAAATTATTGAAGGTGGAAGCAACTTATCACAAGGTGAAAAACAATTAATCTGTATCGCTAGGGTAATGCTTTTGAAACCTCCAATGCTTATTTTAGACGAAGCCACCAGCAATATTGATACAAGAACAGAAAAACAAGTTCAAGAGGCTTTTGATACAATGATGAGAGGCAGAACTAGTTTTGTTGTTGCACACAGACTTTCAACAATAACTTCTGCAGATATCATTCTTGTTATGAACAAAGGTCAAATCATAGAACAGGGAACTCACCATGAACTTCTCAAAAAGAAAGGCTTCTATGCAAACCTTTATAACAGCCAATTTGAAAAATCAAATGCAAGTTAAACACTTGCATTTTTTATTGCAATAAAATTATTTTTAAAATATCAAAATGTATAAATTTTAAAAAATATAAAATATTTTTACAATTTGATTTTAAAATTTTTAACAAATATCAAATCTTATTTTTAACCAAATCACTAAAAATTCTCAAACAAAACCACAAATAATTAAAACAAAAAAACACAAAACAATAACCGATAAAATCTGTTCATTTGAACAACTTTATTTTAGCATAGAGTTTTGTGGATTTGTGTTTTACCCTGACAATAAAAATGAAATTATTTTTTTCAATTTAAACGGTATAAAAAATAGGGTTTAATCTTTTATTTTTTCTTTATTTTTTTAATTTCTTTTTTGTTTTTCAATAGATAATTTTAATGTTTAAATTATTGTATTTATTATATGTTTTGTTAATATGTTAATAACTCTGTTAATTCCCAATTTTTCCAGCATTAGAGGGTTGATAAGTTTTGTTAATTATTCATTATTTTTTAAACAATTATCAATAGTTTTTAACAGTGGTATTTTGGTGATTTTATTTTTTGGTTATTATTTGAAAATTATTATACCTATTTTTTAATATTTTTTTATAATCGTCGCCTTTTTGAGCTAATTTTAATGATTTTTTAATATTAAAATTTGGGTCATTTTTATTACCCTCACCAAAAACAATAACCGACTGTTTTTTGTTTTCAATATTTGTGATATTTTCTGATGGCAATTCAAAGTAATCTGCAAGAGAAGAAATGGTTATTTCTTTTCCACCAACAAAAAGTTTTTCAACTTCACCATATTCGTTTTTAATAGGTTCTATTTGAGAAATGTTTGAAAGTGAAATTTTATTCTCTTTCATATACTCTAAAATTTTATACTTTTTAATTTCTTTTTGCCAAGATGTTTCTTCTTTATTTTCTATATTTATATATATTGGTTCATTTTCACTGGTTAAAACTTCACCACTTGTTAAAGACACAAGCTCATAAATTTTTGAATTTGAAACTTCTTCACTTGAAGTTTTAAAATCATCTTCTGTTAAATTTGTTCTTAAAACCACCGACAAAGCTTTTATTGTTTCATCGTCAAAAGATTCAGATGATTCAATTTCAGAAATTTTGTTTGCAATGATAATGTTTTCATCTTCTGTGGTTGCAGCTTCAAAAACAGCAGGATCTGCCTTTTGGGTTTTGTTATCATTTTTTTCACAACCGACAAAAAAGATTAAAGAAAAACAAAATAAAAATAAAAAGAACTTTTTCATATATTTAGTTTTTATTTTTTTGTTATAAAATATTCATTAAAAAATAGCAAAAAATAAAAAATAAAATTGCCGTTAAAAAATTTGAGAAAAAGGAGAAAATATGATAATATTATTATATTAAATAAATATATAAATTTTAACAAAAGGTGAAAAGTATGAAAATTCCTGCAGAACTTAAAGAGTTAGCACAAATTTTTGAAAAGAATAATAAAGAGTTGTTTATTGTTGGTGGATATGTAAGAGATTCTTATCTTGGTGTTCAACCAATGCTTCATGATGACATTGACCTTTGCTCAGCTGTTACTCCAAAAGAATTAAAAAAGATTTTAGAAGGAACAAAGTTTGAAATCACAAACATAAATGAGTCGGTTGGTGTTATGGCTATTCATGGCAAAAAAAGATATGAACATGCCACGTTTAGAAAAGAATATTATGAAACAGAATCACACACACCAGACCATGTTGAATTTATTAAAAATATTGAAGAAGATGCAATTAGAAGAGATTTTAAAATCAATGCAATCTATTTTAATATTTTAGATGGAACTTATGTTGACCCACTTGGTGGTATTGAAGATTTAAAAGAAAGAAAAATCACAACAACAAGAGCTCCAAAAATTGTTTTAAATGATGACCCTGAAAGAATTTTAAGACTTATCAGATTTGCTTGTTCACTTGGTCTTGAAATTCCAGAAGAAGAATTTTATTATGCAAAACAAAACTCATACAAAATTAGATTCATCTCAAAGTATAGACTTAGAAATGAATTTGAAAAATTGCTCACCGTTGACAATATTTATCCAGATTTAAACTATACAAAAGATGGTCATTATAGAGCAATGCGAATGATTGGTGAAATTGATGCTTGGAATCACATTTTACCAGCAGTTTATGAAATTCAACAATCATATATTAAAGACAATAAAAATGAAAATATTTATGACCATGTTTTAAATTGTTTAAAAAATGCTCCAACAACAATCAGACTTGCTGTGCTTCTTCATGACTGCGGAAAGGTTAAAACAAAAGAACTTAGAAACAACTTTTTTGGTTCAAAAGAATTTTCAAACAATATAATTGATTCAAACCTTGGAATTAATGGTCTTGGATATTCAAAAGAAATTGTTGAAAAAGTTAAAAGAGTTATCAACGGCTATGATTTTAACAAATTTGGCCTTGCTCCAAAATCTGTTATTAAGAGATTTATTTTTGAAAATTATGATGTAATTGAACAAATTATTGATATCAAAGCAATCATTAAAAATGAAAATAAACTTAATATGAAAAAAGTTAATTCAGCTGAAAAAATTAGATCGGTTTATAATGAAATGATTAAAAATAAAACTCCATTTTATAGAGCAGATTTAAACATTAAAGGTGATGACCTTATTGCAGCTTTTCCAAAACTTAGAGTTGAAAATTTAGATACTTTGATTGATAAGTTGCTTTTAAAAACAGCACTCAATCCTAAGAAAAACAACAAAGAAGATTTGCTTGTTTTGGCAAACAAATTGATAAATTCAAACCCTGATATTTTTATTGAAGAATGATAATTTTAATGATTTTTAGTTTTATAATTTGTTTGTGGCTAATTGCTATTTTTATGACAAACCGCAAAAATTTTGAAGTTATTGTTAAAAAATTCGACAAAGTTCGACAAACAAAGTCAAGATAACACAAACAAAGTCAAAAAAAATTAAAATAAAACAAAATAAACTAAAAATAAATAAAATCAAACAAAAAAGAACAAAATAAGAGTATGAAAAACAAGAGATTTCTGTTTTTGCTGCTCTTATTTTTTTTGCTAAATTTTTCTTTTGGATTGGCATCTTTTTCTTATGAAAAGGTGTTTGCAAACACGGAAACAAACCAAAACAAATATTCTTTTTCTGTTGTTTGTGATGGCAAAAAGTTTAAATTTTTTGACACCGATTTTGAAACCAACAAAAAGATGTCAGATTTTCAAAAAAACACTAGAAATGAAAATGTTAATGAAGTTGCCAACAAGTTATTGAAAATGGGTTTTTCAAAAGAAGAAATTTCAAATTATCTCTTTCCGGAAATAAAAGATATTTATCAAAAATTGGAAACCGCTTTTCAGGTGTGTCCAAAACAAGAAGAAATTTTTGTTTTAAAAAATGAGTGCAAACTAGATTTTGATTCTGCAAAAAGCGGCAGGTTTTTAAATAAAGAAAAATTTTATGATTCTGTTTTTGAAAACATAAAAAACAATAATCAAAACTTTTTATTAAAAACAACAACCGAAGAATTTTATCTTCCAAAACTAAACAAAGAAGAGTTTAAAGAAAAAAGTTGTTTTTCAACCAACTTTCAAACCAGCTCACCAGAGAGAAAAAATAATATTTCGGTTGCACTTGAATCAATTGATGGTTTGGTTTTAGAAGATGGCGAAGTTTTTAGTTTTAATCAAACCACTGGTGAAAGAACCGAATCTGCTGGTTATAAACCTGCCAAAATAATTTCTGGCGGAACTTTTTCACTTGGGGTTGGTGGCGGGGTATGTCAGGTTAGCACAACGGTTTATAATGCTTGTCTTCTTGCGGGTCTTGAAATTTTAGAAGTCCACAACCATAGCCTTCCGGTGTCATACATAGAGCCAAGTTTTGATGCAATGGTAAACAGTGGTTCAAGTGATTTAGTTGTTAGAAACAATTCAGGCGGAAAATTAATTTTTACCACTTCAAACAAAAATGACATTTGCAAGGTCAAAATTTTTGGAAAACCAAATGAGTTTAAAATCACAAGATTTAGTGAAAAAACCAAAATTATCCCTGCCGAAAAAGAAGAGATTTTGGTTGATAACAAAAAAGCAGAAGAGTTTGGTGTTTTAGCTGGTGAGTCAAAACAAATAAGTTTCAAAAAAGACGGTTTTTGCTCAAACGGATACTTGAATTTTTATGATAAAAATGGAACACTAGTCAAAACAAAAAAGATACGGTCAAACACATATAATCCAACCAAAGGAGTGATTATAAAAAGAGAAGATTTTTAAAAAAGTTAATTATTTATAATTAAAACAAAAAATAATCTTGCTAAAATATTGAAAAAATATTGAGAAAATCAAAAATTCGTGTTATATTAAAAAAGTAATTAAATTTTTGACTAGCGAGGTTATTATGATTAAGAAATATAGTCCAAAAGAAATTGAGTCAAAATGGCAAAAAATTTGGGACAAAAACAGAACATATAGTGTTGAAAATAATGCTGAAGGAAAAGAAAATGAATATATTTTAATTGAGTTTCCTTATCCATCAGGCATTGGTCTTCACTTAGGTCACACCAGAAGCTACACCGCAATTGATGCTTTTGCAAGAAAAGAAAGACTTTGTGGCAAAAATGTTCTTTTTCCTTTTGGAACAGATGCTTTCGGATTAGAAGCTGAAAGAACTGCAATAAGAGAACACAAGCTTCCACAAGAAATTGTTGAAAGAAACATCAAAACATTCCATGAACAAATCAAAGGTCTTGGAATCTCTTTTGACTGGAACAGAACAATCAATTCTTGCGATGAAGATTATTATAAATGGACACAATGGCAATTTATTCAATTCTTCAAAAAAGGCTTAGCTGAAAAACAAGAAACAACAGTTAACTATTGTCCAAACTGTGGTGTTCTTGCAAATGAAGAAGTTGAAGATGGAACTTGCTGTCAATGTCATGCAGAAACAACTCAAAAGTCAAAAGCTCAATGGATTTTAAAAATGACCAAATATGGCGAAAGACTTGCTGATGACCTTGTTAAAACTGATTATCTTGACTATATCAAAACTAGCCAACTTAACTGGATTGGAAAGAGTGAAGGTGTTGAAGTTGATTTCAAAATCAAACAAGGCGGAGAGTTTTCAATCTTCACAACTTGCATTGAAACCATTTATGGCATTACATTTATGGTTCTTGCACCAGAAAGCAAAATTGTTGACAGTTTGAAAGATAAAATTCAAAACTGGTCAGAAGTTGAAAAGTATAGAGCTGAAACCGCAAAGAAGAGTGAATTTGATAGAACCGAAATGAACAAAGATAAATCAGGTTTAAAACTTGAAGGCATCACTGCAATTAACCCAGTAAACGGAAAAGAAGTTGCAGTTTATATTGGAGACTTTGTTCTTGCAGGATACGGCACTGGTGCTGTTATGGCAGTTCCAACACATGACCAAAGAGACTATGAATTTGCCGACAAATTTGGCATTGAAAAAATTCAAGTTATTGAAGGTGATGTTTCTGAAAAAGCTCTTGAAAAATATGATTATCTTGGCAAAGGAATCAAACTTATCAATTCTGAAGAATTTACAGGTTTAACTGTTGAAGAAGCAAAAGTTGCAATCACAGACAAACTTGTTAAAATGGGTGTTGCTAGAACAAAACTCAACTTCAAAATGAGAGACTGGATTTTTTCAAGACAAAGATATTGGGGTGAACCAATCCCTATGATTAACTGTCCAAAATGTGGTTGGGTTCCAGAAAAAGAAGAAAATCTTCCTATCACACTTCCAAAAGTTGATTCTTATGAACCAACCAAAGATGGCGAATCTCCACTTTCAGTTATTGATGAATGGGTAAACACAACTTGTCCTTGCTGCGGCGGAGCTGCAAAAAGAGAAACCGACACAATGCCAGGTTGGGCAGGTTCTTCATGGTATTTCTTAAGATATTGTGATCCACATAACAGCAAAGAATTTGCTAGTAAAGAAGCTCTTAATGCTTGGCTTCCAGTTTGTTTGTATAACGGTGGAAACGAACACACAACCAGACACCTTTTATATGCAAGATTCTGGGTTAAAGTTTTATATGATTTAGACTTAGTTCCTGTTGATGAACCATTCAAAAAGAGAATTTCTCAAGGTCTCATTTTGGGTGCTGATGGCAAAAAGATGAGCAAGTCTGCTGGAAACGGTGTTGACCCAAGACTTATGATTGATGCTTATGGTGCAGATGCACTTAGAATGTGGATGTCATTTATTGGTGAATATAGTGAAAAGGCAACATGGAGTGAAGAAGGTCTTAAAGCTTGTCACAAACTCATCACAAGAATTTGGAATATGCAAGAAATGGTTGCAGGTGATGGCGAAACCGCTGAACTTAAATTTGCTGTTAACCAAGCAGTTAAAAAAGTTACTTATGATATTGATAATGCAAAATTCAACACAGCAGTTTCTGCTATTATGATTTTGGTTAACGAAATTTACAAAGCTCAAAAACTCACAAAAGATGAATATAAAAAGCTTTTGGTTATGGTTAGTCCATTTGCACCTCATGTTGCAAACGAACTTTATGAAATTATGAATCTTGGTTCAAACTTTGAAGATGAAAGATGGCCAGAAGTTGATGAATCTGCTCTTGTGTTAGATGAAATTGAAATTCCTGTTCAAGTTAACGGAAAGGTTAGAGGAGTTATTAAAGTTTCAGCTGAAGCTGACCAAGAAAAGATTGTTGAAACAGCAAAAGCTTCTGAAGAAATTTCAAAATATTTAGAAGGTAATATTGTTAAAGTTATTTATGTTCCAAAGAAAATTTTGAACATTATTGTTAAATAAAACAAAATTCGACAATGTTCGACAAAATTAAACAAAACAAAAAGAGATGAATTTTTCATCTCTTTTTTTGTGGTTAAAAATAAATTTCAAAAAACTAGTCTTTCTTTTTTGGCTCAACAATGTTAGTGAGTCTGAGCATTGTTTCAGTGTAAAATCTGGCGGTTTTATAATCAAAGTCTTCTGACAAAAAGTATTGAATTCCGGCTTTTTTAAAATCTTCTTGTGAAATGAACCTAGCATTCTTTTTAAGTCTTTCAAAATCTTCTAAATAAGGTCTGTTATAAATATTGTTAAAAATCAAAATATGACCAGAATAAAGCTCTTGTTCATTAATATTGCTAAACTTATAAAGCTCATCTTCTTCGTCGCACTCTTCAAAGTAAATTTCGCCAAAAGAAACAGTTTTAAGCCCATTTAAGAGCATTGTTTTAATTTCTTCTAAACTATGTCCATTTGAAAGCATAAAGTTTATAAGTCCTGCAAAACTGCTGTCAAAAATATCATCATTAAACATTTGTTTTCTAACAGCATAACTTGAAATGTTTTTCAAAATTCTATCAATACACATTTCATCGGTTAAGTGTTTTTTGAAATATGTTGGCTGCATAGTTGCAACTTTTGTTTTTAATTCTTGAATAGCATAGTTGGTTTCTTTGATTTCTCTTTGCATTCTTCTTTCAACATAATCATCAAAAGAATAAAGTCCTCTATACTTATTTCTGTAATGTGTTCTTATTTTTTCTTTAATTTTTTCAGGTGAATAAAACTTATCAATCAAATCAATAATCTCTTGATTTTTAAATCCGTTATAGTGAAGGCTGTTGATGAGGTCTTCTAAAAATCTATCAAGCTGACCATTTGAAATCTCATAACAAAGTCTTGAAGAATTAAAAAATCTTTCAACAAGTTCGTCGGTGCCTTCTTGAACTTGTTTTTCAGAAATGTTTTGAATAAGCCACTGGGCAAGTTCAGAAATACCCTTTTCTCTTAAATCTTTTTCAGCGGATTCTCTAATCAAAACATCTTGAGATTTTCCGCCAGTTTTTTCTGGAAAAAGGTCTGCCAAAATTGGTTCAACGGTTATAGCAACTTCGTCAACTTCTCTGATGGTTTTTATGTCTGGTGAAAGAAGCCCTTTGTCTAACCTTATTGGTTTTTTTGCAAAAGATGAAACATCGTCAAATCTAATAAGTGCAGAGTTAAAAGAAGTGAAGCCATAAGAATTGTTTTTCTTAACCGCACAGTCAGAAGTTGGGTCTGAATAATATATTCCGTCAATATTATATTTTGGGTCAACAAGTCTAACAATGCAAGTTGCATGGTTGCCATAAGCTTCTTTTGATTTGTCATAAGCAACAACACACTCTGTTGTGCAAGGAATATCAAGTCTGTTCAAAATAACAGAAAGCAAATTTGCAAAACCAGCACAAACAATTTTGTCGCCATTTAAAACAGAAATTAAGTTTCTTGAATGTGAAAGTGATTCGCCATCGTCAACTTCTCTGTATAATCTTTCGGTGACAATTCTATATGCTATCATAAACTTTTCAAAAGGTGAAAGTGGCTTTCCTTTAACGGTTGCAGAGTTAATTTCTTTTACAATGTTATTGATTTTTCGACTCGCCAAAATTGCATCTTTAACAGAAAACTCATCATCAAACAAAAGTTCTCTGTTATAGGTTTCTTTTAAATAGTTTGCATTGTCAGCCAAAATTCTGGTTTCTTCTTCATCATAAAAAGTTCTGTGTGATGCATAAATTTCATCATACCCAGAAAGAATTGTTATTTTTGAAAACGAATATTTTTTACACAAAAAATCAAGCATATCTCTTGAAAGGGCAACATCTTTGCTTATTGCAATATCGTCGCCATTTGAAAGATACAAAAGGTCGTTTTCGGTGGTATTTTTATTAATAAAAAACATAAAAAACCTCCTGTTTTTATTATATCAAATTTTGAAACAATAATCAATATTAATAAAAGAAGCAACGAAAATCCATTTAAAAATGCATCAAAAATAAGTGAAAAATAATACAAAAATCATTAATAAATGTCAAGCAAAAAACATATACTTTTACAAAAAAATTACAAAATTTTTAACCTGTAAAAATAAAAATAAAAAATAGCAAAAAAATATAAAAAAATAGCAAAAAAATGTTTTACATAAATGCCAATTTAATGTAAAATAAAATAGAGATAAAACACAAAAAAAGGACGAAAAATGGAAAGAGGTTGCGGAATTTTATTGCCAATTTCATCACTTCCAAACAAATATGGTTTTGGTTGTTTTTCGAAAGAGGCTTATGAGTTTGTTGATTTTTTAAGTGAACTCGGTATGAAATACTGGCAAATTTTGCCACTTGGCGAAGTTGACCCAGTTGGCTCACCATACAGCAGTGTATCAGCATTTGCAGGTGAACCACTTTACATTGATATTGAAAAGTTTTTAAATGCAGACGAAATTGAGTTTTATAAGCTTAGTTCAAGACTTCCGCTAACTCTTTATAGAAAGAGAAAAAAAGAAGCTTTGAGATATGTGTTTGACAAACTTTACTATTCAACCAACATAGACAAATTTATTGAAAAAAATGAATATTGGGTTTATGACTATGCGGTTTATATGGTTCTTCAAGATGAGCTTGAAACCACATATTCAAACTTCCCACCAGAATATAAAAATGTTGATTCACCAGAGACCATCAAGTTTATTCAAAGTCACAGTGAAGAAATTGTTTATTATATTTTCCTTCAATATTTGTTTTTCAAACAATGGGGTGAACTTAAAGCCTATGCCAACGAAAAAGGCATCAAAATTATTGGTGATGTTCCAATCTATTGTTCAATGGATAGTGTTGATATGTATGCCAACACAAAATGTTTCCTTTTAGACCAAAACAAAAAGCCAACATTTGTGTCTGGTGTTCCAGGTGACTACTTCAATCCAGAAGGTCAAATTTGGAACAATCCACTTTATGACTATGCTTACTTAAAATCAAGAAAGTATCATTGGTGGGTTCAAAGACTCAAACACTGCACAAAACTTTATGACTATATCAGAATCGACCACTTCCGTGGATTTGAATCTTACTTTGCTGTTCCTTTTGGCGATAAAACCGTTAAAAGAGGCAAGTGGAGAAAAGGTCCAGGAATGGACATCTTTAATGAGTTTGAAAGAAGTGGAATTGAAAACTTAATCTTAGAAGACCTTGGTGACATTTCTGACGATGTTAGAAATTTGAGAAAACAAACAGGTCTTGCTGGTATGAAGGTTATGCAATTTGCTTTTGATGGTGACACCAAAAATCTTCATCTTCCACATGATTATGAAAAGAATAGTGTTGCTTATCTTGGAACTCATGACAACGATACATTTATGTCGTTCTTAAAAGATACTGAAACAAAAGAAAGAATCTGCAAATATTTGCACCTTCCAAAAACCGTTTCAAATCAAATCGTAACCAGAATGGCAATTGAAAATTTAGTTTCAACAAATTCAATTGTTTGTGTGCTCACAATGCAAGACATTTTGTGTGAGGGCGGTGAGTGCAGAATCAACACCCCTGGCACCGACAAAGGCAACTGGGAATATCGTTTAAGACCAGATTACAAAGAGAACAAATATTATGAATATTTGAAACAACTCTTGAAAAATAAAAATCGTTAGAAACTAAAAAATAAATACCGAATAAAATAATAAAAAAAGGAAATTGTATGGAAAAATCTAAAGAGATATATTTATTTCATCAAGGCACATATTACCATGCTTACAATCTTTTGGGTTGCCACCCAGACAGTGAAGAAAATGGTGCATGGTTTAGAGTGTGGGCACCTAATGCAAAATCAATTTCTGTTATAGGTGACTTCAATGGTTGGAACACAGAAGCCAGTCAAATGAAAAAAATTCAAGGCAGCGGCATCTGGGAAGTATTTGTTCCAAACACAAAGCAATATGACAACTATAAATATAGAATAATCACCGCAGACGGAAGAGAACTTTTCAAAGCCGATCCATTTGCAGTTCATAGTGAAACACAAGGCGGCACTTGTTCAAAGGTTTATGAGTTTGGTGATTTTGAATGGACAGACAAAAAGTTCTATGAAGAAAAAGCTGTTGAAAATCATTATGAAAAACCAATGAATATTTATGAAGTTAACTTAGGTTCTTGGAAAAAACATAATGACGGAAGCTTTTACACTTACAAAGAAATCGCTGACGAACTTGTTCCTTATATGACCGAAATGGGATATTCACACTTAGAGCTTATGCCTCTTACAGAATTTCCATACGACGGTTCTTGGGGATATCAAGTAACTGGTTATTATTCAGTTACAAGCAGATATGGCACTCCTGAAGATTTTAAATATTTAATCAACAAATGCCACGAAAACAGAATTTCAGTTATTCTTGACTGGGTTCCAGCACACTTCCCAAAAGACGAACATGGTTTAGTTGAGTGGGACGGCAGTTATCTTTATGAAAACCAAGGCTGGGACAGAATGGAGCATAAAACTTGGGGAACTAGAAGATTTGACTATGGCAGACCAGAAGTTCAATCATTCCTCATCAGCTCAGCAACATTCTTTATTGATAAATATCATATCGACGGAATCCGAATTGATGCGGTTTCATCAATGCTTTATTTAGACTATGACAAATCTTATGGCGAATGGGTTGCAAATGAATATGGTGAAAACAAAAACCTTGAATCAATTGCATTCCTCAGAAAACTTAACTCTGTTATCTTGACAGAATATCCAAATGTTATAACCATTGCAGAAGAATCAACTGCTTGGCCAATGGTTACAAAACCAGCTTATATTGACGGCTTAGGTTTCAATTATAAATGGAATATGGGTTGGATGAACGACACTCTTAAATATGTTGAACTTGACCCATTCTTTAGAAAAGACAATCACTCAAAATTAACATTTTCAATGTTCTATGCTTTCTCAGAAAACTTCATCTTGCCAGTATCACATGACGAAGTTGTTCACGGAAAGAAATCTCTTTTAAATAAAATGTTTGGTGAATATGATCAAAAGTTTGATTTAATGAGAACATTTATGATGTATATGTATGGCCACCCAGGCAAAAAACTTACCTTTATGGGAAGTGAATTTGCACAATTTGATGAGTGGAACCACAACAAAGGCATCGACTTTATGCTTCTTGATTTCGACAAGCACAAAAAGATGCACAACTTTACAAAAGCATTAAACAATTTCTATATGACCAACAGTGAAATGTATGAAATTGATTATTCATGGGAAGGTTTCAAATGGCTAGTTGCAGATGACAGAAACAAAAATGTAGTAGCCTTTGAAAGAAGAAACAAAAACGGCGATGTAATTATTGCTGTTTGCAACTTCTCACCTGTTAGACACGAAAATTACAGAATTGGTGTTGATGAAGGAACTTATCAAGAAGTTTTGAATTCAAACAATGAATACTTTGGTGGAAATGGAGCCTACTACGGCGAAATCGAAAGTGAACATTATCGTGTTGGTGATTATGAAAGTTCACTTTCATTAAATCTTGAACCTAACTCAGCGGTTTACTTCAAAAAGCAAGAGTTCACATATGATCTTGATTCAGAATTTAGCATTGATGCTTATGATCAAAAATCAAGCACAGGCAGAACTCCAACAATTGAAGCAAAAAGCATTGTTTCAAAAATAATTGAAGCAAAAACAGCTTTTGCAGCAGAACCAATGAGAGATGATTTTATCTA
>JAZRNH010000023.1:0-9346 GCA_045648025.1 Clostridia bacterium | reverse complement strand
AACAAGATTGTTGAAATGCTTGAAACTTACAAAAAAAGCAAAACAATAATCATTGTTGCACACAGACTTTCAACAATTGTTGGGGCAAAGTCGGAGGCCAAAGCGGTCTTAGGAAGACAATACAGCTTTGCAACTCCTTGGCTCACAGAACGACATGGCTACGATCCGACTTAACAAGATTGTTGAAATGCTTGAAACTTACAAAAAAAGCAAAACAATAATCATTGTTGCACACAGACTTTCAACAATTGTTGGGGCAGACAAAATTTATATGCTTGATGGCGGAAAAGTTATTGCTAGTGGAACACACAAACAACTTATGAAAAACTGCAAAGAATATAATGAACTTTATAAACTTGAAGAACAGTCAGCCAAAGAAGAAGATGAAAACAAATAAAAAGAGTTAGAAATTTTTCTAACTCTTTTTTTTGTGCAAAAATTTTGTTTAAAAAACATCGTTTTCTCTTCGGTTGGTATATTCGTGCAAAAGAATCTTTGCCATTTGCTCTGGTGTTTCTTTGCAGTCTCTGTCAAGCCACAATTTACAAATTTCTTTTATACCAGCACCAAAAAAACCAGCTCGATAAAAAAGTTCAATTTCACTTGTTTTGATATTGACATCTTTAAGGTGTGAAAGCACTTCACTTTTTGTGTTTTTTTCTGCAAGAGTGACATATGGAATATTTAAAAATGCCTTATAAAAATACTTATTTTCTTGAACGAATTTAAACATATCAACAAATGCTTCATTGGTTTGTCTTAATCCATTATTAAAAATGGTTGCCATACTGTTTGCAAACCTTGATTCAATTGTAATGATAAGGTCGTTAATGTCGTCATAATGAGCATAAAAAGTGCTTCGATTGATTTCAGCCGCTTCACAAATTTGACTAATTGAAATGTTTTCATATCTATTGTTTAAAATTAATGTAAGAAATGCGGTCTCAATTTTTTCGCAGTTGATTTTATATCTTTTGTTATTTTTTTTGTTCATAACAAGCTCCTTTTTTATTATTCCAACAAACAAAATATATTTGTTTTGATAATATTTATTATTCCAACAAATGTCGTTTTTTTGTTGTGTATGGTTTTTTTAAAAAATTGATAATTGTAAAATTATTGTATTAAAATATGATTAACAAGTCAAGTGTTGGAATAATGACTTGGTTCAAATTTATTATGGAGATTTGATTATGGAAGAAAAAAAAGATAATATTTTTAAAAGAATAGGAAAATTTTTTAAAAAATCATTTAATGATATGGGTGAATCTGCAAAAGCTCAACACGAAGTTGACAAGGCAAATTTTGCAGCTGCAAAAGCAGAAGCAAAAGCAAACTTTGAAGAAAACAGAGGCACAAACACATTTAAAAAAGCAAAAGAACAGGCAAAACAATCTTGGGACGATGCTCATATGACTCCTGAGACAAGAACTGCAAAAACAAGAGAAGAGCAAAAGAAACAAATTGAAGAAGCTAATGAAAGAATCAAAGCTGCTAACGAAAGATATGAAGCAGCTAAGGTAACAAAAAAATAGTTTAGGTGAAAAATAATGAATGCAATAGAAATTAAAGGATTAAAAAAGTCGTTTAGGGGAATGTATGCCTTAAACGGACTTAATATGACGGTTCCTGTTGGGTCAATTTATGGATTTATTGGCGAAAACGGAAGCGGAAAGTCAACAACTGAAAAACTTATTTGTGGACACTTGGTTAAAGATTCTGGAACTATTAAGTTGTTTGGAAAAGATTATACCGATGCGGGAACAAGAGTTAAAATTGGTGCACTTATTGAAAATGCAGGTTGTTTTCCTGGTTCAAGTATTTATATGAACCTCAAAATGCAATGTTTGAATCTTGGCATTGAAAACATTGATGAAGAAATTGATAGGGTTCTTAAAATTGTCAGAATGGATGAACATAGAGAACTTAAATTTAAAAAATGTTCTCTTGGTATGAAACAAAGAGTGGGAATCGCTATGGCACTTTTAGGTTCACCAGCACTTTTGATTTTAGACGAACCAATCAATGGTCTTGACACAGATGGTATGCGAATTATGAGAGAAATTTTGGTGGACATTACAAAAAATTATAATTGCACCGTTCTTATTTCGTCACACATTTTGGGCGAACTTGAAAAGATTGCCACACACTATGGAATCATTAAGCAAGGCAAAATGATTCAAGAACTTTCAGCAGCTGAAATGGATTCAAGGGCAAGAGTATTTGTTTCATTTAAAACAGCTGATATGGTTGCCGCAAAAAAATTGCTTGAAAAAATGTTTAAAATTGTTAGAGAAGAAGACGGCTATATTAGGGTGTATGATGAAGAAAACACTGAGGCAATCGTTGAATATTTGATTTCAAAGGGACACATTCCTAGTGAAATCAAGAAAAATAAAGTTGGATTAGAAGAATATTATATTGAACTTATGTCAAAAAAGGAGGCTAAATAATGGAAAAAAATAGTTTAAAATTTGAAGCCCCTAGTTTTGTTAAAAGAATAAAAAGTATGCTTTCTGTTGATTTTTATAGATTGTTTCATACTCCACTTTTTTATATTTTCATTGCTATTGCAGCGATTATTCCTGCAATGATTATTGGAACAACCGGTATGGATTCTTCTCAAACTGCTGCACTTTTTACAAACACATGGCATGCAATTGCCGTTACAAAACCACTTTATGTTATTGAAAACATTGGTCAATATGCAAATATGAATATGGTTTTCATTTTTGGTGGAATTATGGTGTCAATTTTCATTGGACACGATTATAAAAGCGGATATGTTAAACAACTTTTCACAACTCATGCAAAAAAACAAGATTATATGATTTCAAAATCAATCACTTGTGCATTTGCAATGATTTGTATGTGTGGAACATATTTTGTTGGAACTGTTCTTGCAGGGGCTCTTGTTGGACTTTCATTTAAAGTTAATGCGGGTTCACTTATTTGTGCAATTCTTGGCAAACTTATTATGAGCTTTGGCTGGGCAAGTTTGTATGTTTTCATCAACATACTTTTCAGAAAAAACTTCTGGATTTCAATTATGCTTTCGTTCTTTTTTGGAACAGGCATTTTGATTATTGCAGCCGATGCAATTTTGCCAGGAACTGCTAGTATTTTGAATGTGTTTTTATATGGTTCATCAGTTTATGCTTGTTTGTCTAGCAACTTTGTGTCAGTTTTGGTTTGTTTGCTTTGTTCACTTGGTTGGTCGGTTACTTATAATGTGCTTGGCACATACATTTTAAATAATAGTGATGTTTATTAAGGAGGGGCGAAAAAATGAATGCAATAGAAATTAAAAATTTATGCAAAAACTTTGGTGAAAAACAAGCCCTTTCAGGACTTAATATGACCGTTCCTGCTGGTTCAATTTATGGTTTTATTGGTGAAAACGGAAGTGGAAAATCAACAACCGAAAAAATTATTTGTGGTCTTATTCACAAAACCAGTGGTGATGTAAAAATTTATGACAAACCTTATACCGATTCTGATGTTAGAGCATCTATGGGTGTATTGATTGAAGCACCTGGTTGTTTTCCAAATGTTTCAGTTTGGAACAACTTGATGATTCAAGCAACAAACTTGTCAATCAAAGACAAAGAAGCAGCAGTTAGAAAAGTTTTAACAATGGTTAGAATGGAAGGTGCTGCAGGAAACAAGTTTAAAAATTGTTCACTTGGTATGAAACAAAGAATCGGAATCGCTATGGCACTTTTGGGAAGTCCTAAGCTCTTAGTTTTAGACGAACCAATCAATGGTCTTGATGCTGACGGTATGCGAATTATGAGAGAAATTCTCACCGATATTGCAAAGAGTGGTTCAACAGTTTTGGTATCTTCACACATTTTGGGCGAACTTGAAAAGATTGCCACACATTATGGCATTATTAGAAATGGAAAAATGATTGTGGAAATGACAGCCGAAGAACTTGAAAACAGTTGTCCAACATTTGTTGCAATTGTTGCAGCAGATATGAAAACTGCAAAAGAAGTTTTGAATAAAAAATATTCAAAAGTTTTAGAAGATGAACAAAAAGAATATCTTAGAGTTTATGATGCAACCAGCCCTGAAGAAGTGGCAAAATATTTATATGACAATGGTGTTATTATAAACGAATTAAAGACTGATAAAATTGGTCTTGAAGAATATTATATTAACCTTATGGCAAATGGGGAGGTGAAATAATATGGCAGCAAAATTTGAAAAAAACACTTTCAAGAAAAGATTTTCAAGTATGATGGGTGTTGATTTTAGAAGAATGTTTACCAGTCCACTTATTTACCTTATGATAGGAATATCTCTTGTTATGCCAATTTTGATTTTGGTTATGGTTACAATGATGGACGGAACTGTTTCAATTAATCCTCAAACTGGAGAAGAAACCATTATGGAAGGTTTTGATACAGTTTGGCAAATTATTGGAACTTCAACCGCAGATGCCGCAGCAGGTGATGCAGCAATGGCAATGAGCATTACTTCAATGTGCAATATTAATATGATGTTTTTTGCAATTTCTATTTTCGTTTGTCTTTTTGTTGGCGATGATTTTAGAAGTGGATTCGCTAAAAATTTATTTACCGTTAGAAGTAAAAAAAGTGACTATGTTATTTCAAAAACAATCGCTTGTTTTGTTGCTGGTGCAATGATGATAGTTGCATTTTTTGTAGGTTCAATGATTGGCGGTGTGGTTGCTGGACTTCCATTTGATTTGGGTTCTGCAACAATTTTAAATGTAATAATGTGTATCATTTCAAAGGTGTTGCTTGTTGGCATCTTTGCAGCAATTTATGTTTTGGCAGCAGTTTTTGCGAAACAAAAATTGTGGCTTTCAATATTAATGTCACTTGGAATCGGAATGTTAATGTTTATGATGATTCCAATCATCACTCCTCTTAATAGCACAATTGTTAATGTGATTTTATGTTTGGTTGGTTCGGTGCTATTTAGTTTTGGTATTGGTTTTGGAAGTAAGAAAATACTTGAAAAAACAAGTTTAGTTTAATAAAAATTTAAGCGAAGCAAATTTTTTGCTTCGCTTTGGTCGTGTTTGATATGAGGTATTTATGGAAGAAAAAAAGAAAATTGATTGGAAAAAAATTGGACTAAAACTTTTATATCCACACCTTGCAATAATCATTTGTTTATTGCCAATTTCTGTTGCGGTTTTAGTGTTATCATTTGTTTATTTAGGCACAGAATCAATTCTCGCAATTGTTTCATATCTGCTTTCATTTTATGTTCTTTTGGTTATCTGTTTTAGAATTCCAGCAATGATTAAGTTTGCAAAAAAGATGAAAAAAGAAAATAAATATCTTTTAAAATATTTTAGTGATGTTAGACTTAGAGTTAACATTTCGCTTTATGGCTCACTTGTGTTTAATGTTGCCTTTGCTGTGTTTCAATTATGTTTAGGTTTTTATCATAAATCATTTTGGTTTTATTCAATGTTTGCATATTATATTATTCTTGCCATAATGAGATTCTTTTTGGTTAGACACACAAGAAAATATAAGGCAAAAGAACAATTTGAAATTGAATTGAAAAAATCAATAATATGTGGCTGGTTATTGTTGTTTATGAACTTGGCTCTTGCAGTTATCGTGGTGTTTATGGTTTATTTTGGCAGGACATTTGAACATCATATGATAACCACAATAGCAATTGCTGCATACACCTTTTTAACTTTTGCATTTGCAATTGTTAATTTGATTAGATACAAAAAATATGAAAGTCCGGTTTACTCATCTGCAAAAGTGATTTCGCTTATTGCTGGTGCAGTTTCAATGCTCACCTTAGAGGCCACAATGCTCACAACATTTGGAGGAAACGAAGCCACATATTTTAAACCATTGATGCTTTCACTTACAGGTGCAGCGGTTATTGGTTTTGCAATTACAATGGCAATCATATTGCTTGTCAAAGGACACAAAAAAAGAAAAAACTTAAATTTGCAAACAATTTAATAAAAAAAACAAATCGTTTATTGTTTAATAGGCGATTTTTTTTGTTCGTTTATTTTGAGGCTTGTTGAAAATATGATATTATAAAACTATGAAGATAAGACTTGCAAATTAAGGAGAAGTTTATGAAAGCGATTTACAATATTGGTTATGGGGTTTATGTGCTTACCACAAATGGCAAAAAATTAAACGGCTGCATTGTTAACACTGTGGCACAAATTACATCTGCACCTGTTAAAATTATGGTGTGTGTCAACAAAGAAAATTTTTCTTGTGGTGAGATTCAAAAAACAAAACAATTTAACCTTTCAGTTTTAGATATGACAACCAGCTTTGATTTAATTGAAAGATTTGGTTTTTCTTCTGGCAAAACCACAGACAAATTTGAAGGCTTTGCAGATTTTAAAATGGCTGAAAACAATATTCCATACATCACAAAATCAACCAACTCATATTTGTCACTCAAAGTGTTAGAAGAAAAAGATGTTGGCAGTCACATAATGTTTATTTGTGAGCAAACCGCAGATGTTGTTTTGGGTAGCACAGAGTCTGTCACATATGCTTATTATCAAAGCAAAATCAAACCAAAAAAGACAGCTGAAAAAGTTGTTTGGGTGTGTTCTGTTTGCGGTTATGTTTATGAGGGTGACCCAATTCCAGAAGACTTTGTTTGTCCGCTCTGCAAACATGGTGCAAGTGATTTTGTAAAGCAAGAACCAACCGCTGCAAAAAAAGAAGAACAAAAACCGGCAGGTGGAAAGAAACACACTTGTTTGCTTTGTGGTTACACTGTTGAAGGTGATGAACCGCCAAACCCTTGTCCACTTTGTGGTGCAAATATGTGGAAATCTGAATAAAAACAATAAGTGAGGAGTCGCTTATGAAAATTGGATTTTTTGCGGGAAGTTTTGACCCGTTTACCGTTGGTCATTTGTTTGTTGCAAAATCAGCCAGTGAAATTTTTGACAAAGTTATAATTGGCATTGGTGTAAACGAAAACAAAACCAGACGATTTGACAAACAAAAAATGAAAGCTGCAATTGAAGAAGATTTCAAAAGGCTTAAAATCACAAATGTTGCCGTTATGATTTATGAAGGCTACACTGTTGATGCGGCAAAAAAGATGTCAGCCACCGTGCTGATTAGGGGAGTCAGAAATCAAGAAGACTTTGAAAATGAAGAAAAACTTGCCGCAGCCAACAAAGAACTTTCTGGCATTGAAACCATATATTTTCGAACTGGTGAATATGGATTTGTGTCATCAACAATGGTTTTTGAAAAACTCAAAAACGGCGAATCTGTTGAAAACTTAGTTCCACCAGCGGTGTTAAAACTTATAACAGAAAAATAAAAGATATGGATTATTCCATATCTTTTTTATTAAAAATAGTTAAATTATAGATTTTTTTTAATATAAGTTTTATAATATAGGTGATATAAACTTTTAAAGGAGCAAATTATGACTGCTGTTGAAGAAAAACAACAAAAGAAGAATCATAAAAAAACACTGATTATTGTTTCAACAATAATAGCTGTTTTTGTTCTTTCTTTGGTTTCGGTTTTGTGTTATTTGTTTGTTCCAAGAAATCCTGAAATCAAAAATTCATCAGTTTTGCAAATTGACCAAGAAGCAATGACTGCAAGTTGTGTTGTTGACAACCAAACAGAAAATTTTTCATTTGATAATATAGTTAAAGTTCCAAAAAACAATAGTTGGACAATATGCTTAGATGCAGCTGGTTTAAATGAAATTTCAACCAAAGAAGTTGAACTTCAACCGGGTGATAACATTTTTTATTTAGTTGTTGAAAATTCTGCTGGAAAAAAAGAAACATACACCCTTAATATCAGAAGAAAACCGTTGTTTAAAATTTCAATTAACAAAAATGATGGTTCAATTTCACAATCTCAAATTGTTGAAGAGGGTGCTTTGTTTGAGCTTCCTTCGGGGTTGACAAAAAAAGGTTATGTGTTTGATGGTTGGTATTATGATAGCAAATTCGAGAACAAGTTTGATTCAAATCAAACTGCTGTTCAAGATTTAAGTCTTTTTGCAAAGTGGAATATTGTTAATTTGTCAATTAATTACAATTTAGACGGTGGAATAAACAATGTGCAAAACCCGCAAACATTTACCGTTCACACTGATATAACACTAGCTGAGCCAACAAAACAAGACTATGTGTTTTTGGGTTGGTTTGCAGATAAAAACTTTACAAATCAAATCACAAAAATTGAAGCTGGTTCAGTTGATAATATTGAATTATGGGCAAAGTGGTATTATACAAAATGTATTGTGAATCTTGGTGCTGCCGGTGGCTATTTATCTGAACAACAAGTTTTGGTTAATAAAAATGATTTCTGTCAATTGCCTGTGCCAACAAAATCTGGAAAAGTATTTTTTGGTTGGTATAATGGAATTAAACAATTTACTGACAAAGAGGGCAATAGTCTTGAAAAAGTTGGCGAAGTTGTTGAACTTGATTTAACTGCAAAATGGAAAGAAAATTCTATTATTTCATTTGATTCAAACGGTGGAACAGCGGTAAGTTCAATATCAGCCACAATTGGGACTGTCTTTGAACTTCCACAAAATCCAACAAAAGACGGTTTTGTTTTTGATGGTTGGTATTATGACAACAATACATTTGAAAATAAATTTGAATCAACAATAGTTCCAAGTGAAGATATTGTTCTTTATGCGAAATGGGTTGATTATGTTGTGACTATTTCTTTTGAAGATAAAAAGGCAATAAAATCAAGTGACACACTAACAGCAGAACTTTTTTCTGCAACTGCAACCGACAACGAAGGCAATGAATTTGTCGTTGCTGTTGAAAAGGTTTCCGGAATTCAAGACGGCGGCGAAGTTATTGAAGTTAAGCTTTCAGCAACTGGTTTGTATGCCAAAACTGCAACTGTATATATTGATGATATTAAAGTTTATAAAAATATCAACATAACATATATTCGTGAAGCAGACTTTGTTTATGAAAATGATGTGACAACAAATTATATTGATGCAACAGATGATTTTGGTGAAACTGTCGAAACAACTTTTGAAGTTCTTGAAGGTGAACTTATTTCAGGGGAAACTGTTAAAATAAAGGTTATTGCAACCGATGTTGCAGGAAACACAAAAGAACAAGAATATTCACTTAAAGTTTTAAACGATACAGAAATTTATGTTGAAATGTTTGATGAAACAAATGGCAGATCATTTGATAACCAAGTGATAGGCATAAATCAAAATTTCACACTCAAAGAAAAATATGAAATTTATGATGAGTCTGGCACAACCTACACAAATGCAAATGGTGAGTCAATTTGTCAATTTGAAGGCAAGGGCTATAAAAAAGTTTTCGTTAAAAATTCAA
>JAZRNH010000022.1:0-14556 GCA_045648025.1 Clostridia bacterium | reverse complement strand
AAAAAAAGCAGAACAATTTGTTCTGCTTTTTGATTTCCAAAATATTATCTCTTTGAGAATTGTGGAGCTTTACGAGCTTTCTTAAGACCATATTTCTTTCTTTCTTTCATTCTTGGGTCACGAGTTAAGAGACCTGCAGATTTGATTGTCTTTTTGAATGTTTCGTTAGAAAGAACAAGTGCTCTTGCGATACCGTGACGACAAGCACCAGCTTGACCTGAAAGTCCGCCACCTGTTACAGTGATTTCAACATCATATTTGTCAACAACTTCAACAAGGTTGAGAGCTGTTTTAACTTCATTTTGAAGAAGTTCAGATTGGAAATATTCTTCGATTGGTTGTTTGTTAACAACGATTGAGCCTTTGCCAGCAGCAATTCTTACTCTAGCAATAGCTTTTTTTCTTCTTCCGGTTGCCCAGATTTTTTCTACTTTTGCTGTTTTCTTTGCCATATTTATTACCTTCTACCTTCAAGATTTAAAACTTCTGGTTTTTGAGCAGTTTGTTCATGTTTGTCATCTTTATAAACTCTCAAATATGTGAGCATTTGTCTTCCAAGAGCATTCTTTGGAAGCATTTTCTTAACTGCTTGATAAACAGCTTTGTCAGAATTTTCGCTCATTAAAGTTTTGTATTGGATTTCTTTAAGACCACCAATGTAGCCTGTGTGGTAACGATAATACTTATCTTCAAGTTTGTTACCTGTAAGAACCACTTTGTCTGTGTTGATGATAATAACATGATCACCACAAAGTTGGTTAGGTGTGAATTCTGGCTTATTCTTGCCACGAAGAATTGCAGCAACTTGGCTAGCCAAACGGCCAAGAGGCATATTAGTTGCATCAACTAAATACCATTTTTGAGACTTTGTCTCAGCAGTTTGCATAAATGTTTTCATAATTTTTACCTTTTTCTTTTAATATTTTTTTGCGAAATAACGACTAATGTACATAAAAGTCCATAGTCCTATGCTCGTCTATTTTATATCATTTAAATCAAGTTGTCAATAATTTTCTAACTTTTCTTTTAAGAAATTGTTAAATTTAGCCTTCATAATCAACATTTTTAAGCACTAAGCCCTTTGGAGGCATAGTTTTTCCTGCTAATTTTCTGTCTTTTGATAATATTATGTTTTTAATTTCTTCTGGTTTTATCTTCAAATAAGCCACTTTTAAAAGAGTTCCAAACATAATTCGAACCATATTATACAAAAAACCGTTTCCTGTAACTTCAAAGGCAAATATCCCGTCACCCACTTCAATAATTTTTGCAGAGTAAATGGTTCTAACAAAGTCTGTTTTTCCAGATTTTGCAGCAACAAATGAAGAAAAATCATAAGTTCCCACGAAAAACTGACAAGCTTCTTTCATTTTGTCAATATCTGCATAATCATTAATTCTAACCGCTTGTTTTTCTAAAAGTGGAAGCTCATATCTAGACACATAAAATCTAAATTGATAAGTTTTCTTTTTTGCAGTAAATCTTGAATCGAAATTTTCATCAACTTTTTCAACTGACAAAACTGCAACATCTTGTGGCAAAAGCCCATTTAAGCTAACCTCAAGTTTTTTTGCAGACAAACTTTTTTCGGTGTCAAAATGACAAACTTGTGCAAAAGCTGAAACACCTGCATCAGTTCTACCACTGGCATAAAGCCTAACTTGTTCACCTACCAAAAATTCTAAAACTTTTTCAATTTCACCTTGAACGGTTCTCTTTTCTGGTTGAATTTGAAACCCAGAAAACTCTGTTCCATCATATTGAACAACTAATTTAAATCTTTCCATAATAGAATAATAGCACGAAACCCGTAATATTTCAATTATTAAATTGACTTTGCTTTTAATTTTAAATTATAATTTAAATGTGTTATGAAAAAACCAAATTGGTGTAAAATTCATAATAAATTAATATGGGAGAAAAAACTAATATGAAAAACGAAAAACATATCACCATAGACGGCAATACCGCCGCAGCGAGTATGGCATATATGATGAGTGATACCGCATTTATTTACCCTATCACTCCATCATCACCAATGGCAGAAAATATTGATGCTTGGTGTGTTAAAGGCAAAAAGAACATTTTTGGCAACACTGTTGAAGTTACCGAAATGCAATCTGAAGCCGGTGCTGCTGGTGCTCTTCACGGTGCACTCACAGCTGGAAGCAAATCAACAACATTCACATCATCACAAGGTCTTTTACTTATGATTCCAAATATGTATAAGATTGCTGGTGAAATGCTTCCTTGTGTTATTCATGTTGCAGCAAGAACAATTGCAACTCATGCACTTTCAATTTTCGGCGACCATAGCGATGTTATGGGTGTTCGTCAAACAGGTTTTGCAATGGTTGCAGCATCAAGTGTTCAAGAAGCACAAGATATGTCACTTGCATCACACCTTGCAACAAATATTGCAAAAATTCCTTTCCTTCATTTCTTTGATGGATTTAGAACTTCACACGAAGTTAACACAATTGCAGCTATTGATGATGCAACAGTAAAAGCTCTTGCAGAAAAATATAGCAATATTTATGAAAGAACAAATGAATTCACCCCATCAAATCCCATTCAAAAAGGAACAAACCAAGGTGAAGACATCTTCTTCCAAAACAGAGAAGCTTGTAACAAATATATTGATGCTATTCCAAACATTTTTGAAACAGTGTTAAAAGATATTGAAGAAGCAACTGGAAGAAAATATAGATTATTTGAATACTACGGTGCAAAAGATGCTGAATCTGTTATTGTTGTAATGGGTTCTGGTGCAGACACAACAATTCAAGCAGTTGAAGCTCTTGCAAAAGCAGGACACAAAGTTGGTTGCATTAAAGTTAGACTTTATAGACCATTTGATGTTGCAAGATTTGTTAAGGCACTTCCAAAAACAACAAAAATTATCACCGTTCTTGACAGAACAAAAGAATGTGGTGCAACTTATGAACCACTTGCAGAAGATGTTATTGCAGCTCTCAACGATGCTGGAATTTCTGGAATCAGAGTTCTTGGCGGAAGATATGGTTTATCTTGTAAAGAATATACTCATAATCATGTTATTGCAGTTTATGAAAACTCTGTTCAAGCAAAACCAAAGAATCACTTCACCGTTGGCATCAATGACGATGTAACAAAAACTTCCCTTCCTGAAAACAAAATTAAACTTGATTTCAAAGATAAGTCAATTGTTGAATGTAGATTCTATGGCTTAGGCTCAGACGGAACCGTTTCTGCAAACAAAAATAGTATTAAAATCATCGGCGAATATGCAGGTCTCAAAGGTCAAGCATACTTCGTTTATGACAGTAAAAAATCTGGCGGACTTACAACAAGCCACCTTAGATTCTCTAAAAATTCAATCAATGCCCCATATCTCACACAACATCCAGACTTTGTTGCTTGTCACAACAAAAGCTATGTTGCAAAATATGATATGCTCAGTCAAATCAAAGATGGTGGCACATTCCTTTTAAACTCTCCTTGGACAGATGAAGAAATGAATAAAGAACTTCCTGCTTCAATGAAAAAGTTTATTGCTAAAAAGAAACTTAAATTCTTCACAATCGATGCTGAAAAAGTTGCTGACGAAGTTGGTTTAAACAGAAGAATCAATGTTGTTATGCAAACTGCATTCTTTGCTCTTGCTGGAATCTTACCAGTAAACGAAGCTATCAGCCACATCAAAGATGCTGCTGCAAAAACTTATGCTTCAAAAGGTGAAAAAGTTGTTCAAATGAACATTGATGCGATTGATCGTTCACTTGCAAACCTTAGAGAAGTTAAATACCCTGCTGCTTGGGAAACCGCTACTAGTGAGCCATCATTCAACCCAATCACAGACCCATATTATAAAGATTATATTAGACCAATCGAACTCAAACTTGGTGACAACCTTCCAGTTTCTGCATTTGATGTTACAGGTTCTTCACACACAGCAACATCACAATATGAAAAGAGAAACATTGCTACAATGCTTCCAAAATGGATTAAAGAAAACTGTGTTCAATGTAACCAATGTGCACTTGTTTGCCCACATGCAGTAATCAGACCATATCTTGTTCCAACAGATAGCGAACTTGCAAAAGAAGTTGGTGCAGTTCCAGCACTTGGAGTTCCTGGTTATTCATTTAAAATGCAAATTTCTCCAAAAGATTGCACAGGCTGTGAAAACTGTGTTCACTCTTGCCCAGCATTAAAGAAAGCTCTTGAAATGGTTAAGGCAGAAGAAATTTTGGACGAAGAAGATAAAATGTATAACAAACTTAAAGATGTTGAAAATGTTAAAACAATCTTCAAGAAAGAAACTGTTAAAGGCAGCCAATTCGAAAGACCTCTCTTTGAATTCTCTGGTGCTTGTGCTGGTTGCGGCGAAACACCATATATCAAACTTTTAACTCAACTCTTTGGCGAAGAAATGATTGTTGCCAATGCAACAGGTTGTTCAAGTATTTATTCAGGAACAGCTCCTACCTGCCCATACACAAAATCAAAAACTGGTTTTGGTCCAGCTTGGTCAAACAGCTTGTTTGAAGACAATGCTGAATTTGGTCTTGGTATGAAGAAAGCTGTTACAAACAACAGAAAACATCTTACTGAAACTGTTAAATTTGCAGTTGAAAACAAAGTTTATAACAAAGCATTCACAGACAAACTTGCTCTCTGGCTCTCTCAAGAAACCAAAGAACAAGCTCTTGCTCTTGAAATTAAGAAAGAAATCCTTGCTTTATATGAAGCAGACAAATCAAACGAAGTAACAAAAGCACTTTATGGCAATGTTGCAAGTTTGTTTGAAACATCAGTTTGGATTATTGGTGGTGACGGCTGGGCTTATGATATTGGCTACGGCGGTTTAGACCATGTTCTTGCTTCTGGTGAAGATGTTAACATTTTGGTTCTTGACACAGAAGTTTACTCAAACACTGGTGGTCAAGCATCAAAAGCAACTCCAATGGGTTCAGTTGCAAAATTTGCTGCTGGTGGAAAGCAAACACAAAAGAAAAACCTTGGTGCAATTGCTAGACAATATCCAAATGTTTATGTTGCACAAGTTGCAATGGGTGCAAATCCACAAGCAACAATCACAGCATTTAAAGAAGCAAAAGAAAACAAAGGTCCATCAATTATCATTTGTTACTGCCCTTGCATCAACCACGGAAGTGATATGAGTCACACACAACAACAAGAAAAACTTGCTGTTGAAACAGGTTATTGGCCAATTTATAGATATAACCCAACAACCGACAAACTCACATTTGATGCAAAAGCTCCAAGCAAAGAATATGAAGAGTTTACAAAAACTCAATCAAGATACTTTACCTTAGCTAAAACAAATCCAGAAGAATCTGCAAAGCTTATTTCTGGTGCAAAAGCTCATGCAAAAGAAGTTCTTGAAAACCTTGCAGAAGATGCAAATAAACAATAATTAAACAATAAAAAAACTAGGAATTTTTCCTAGTTTTTTTTGTTGCATTATTTTTAATTTCTGCTTTTAATTCTTCAATTTCTTTTTTTATTTCACATTTAAAGTCCTTAAAATCATATTCTAAATCTGAAACTTTCGAATTATTTTTTTGATTTATTAATAAATTAATATCATCTTCTAAATCTTCCGTTCTATTTAGAGCAGAAATAAGACCAATCATAAGGATAATATTAAATATCAAGCTAACAACAAGACCAAAAATAGTTAAGCCACTAACCTTGTCGTCACCAACAACACTAACCATCCCCATCAGGGTTGCAAAATCAATAATAATATTAATTCCACCAACAACATATACCAAAGCAGTTACAGTTTTTTTCATAAATTTTTTCCTTTATTGTTTTTATAATTCCAAATTTAATCAAAAATGCCTTCGTCTTCATATGTGAATCCATCGGTATTTACAGATATACTCAAATCATCACCAGTATATCTAAATGTTGAAATAACTTGCATATAACCTTCAAGTCCAGCATCTTCTCTTATCATTTTTACAGATGAAACTTTATTTTCTGAATTAATAGATACTGTATAAGTTAATTTTTCATTACTTGTTTTAATTTCACAAGTTGAAAATGTAAAACCTTGTTCTGCCATTGAATAATAATTTATAGTTGTTGTAGTGTCTGAATCTTTATAACTTTCATAAAAATATGAAAATAAATCATTATATTTAAAATCAAAAGTTGATAACAAATATTCAAAACTTACTATCTTTTTTGACACAGATCCACTGCCCTCGTTCATAATAATTTGATCAATTGGTTCTGTTTTTGTTGAATATTTTTTTGTATCAATTCTATATAATGATAATGTTAAATTTGAATCAGAAAGTGAAACCAAACTATATTGTTTATTTGTACCATCACCATTCTCATGATACCTATGTGTATCATTTCCCGATCTATTTGTAATAATTTTTATTTTTTTAGTATCTTTTACTTCACCATTGACAATATCTTTTCTTTCAATATCTTGGGCATAATTTTTTGCATTTAAAAGTGCTGCATAAGCTATATCAAACTTTTCTTGTGCAATTTGATATGGTGTTTTGGGATCTTCATTTTTCTTTTTTGAACAAGCAACCAAAAAAGTTCCTGAAAAAATAACAACCAAAACAAAAGTAAATATTGCTTTTAATTGTTTCATAAGTTCTCCTTAGTTTTAACTATATAACAATATGATATAATTGCACTTTATTTATGTCAAACAAATTATTGCAATTAAATAAAAAAAACCATTGAAAGTGTATCAATGGTTTTTTATTTTATTTCTTTTTGTTTGATTTTTTTGTTGAATTTTCATTTTCAACCAAAACTTCACTAACCTCTTCAACAACTTCTGGTTCAGCTTCAACAACTTCAACCACATCATCTTTAACCTTTTCATCTTCAACAGGTTTTAATTTTTCTTGTTTTGAAGGTTTTGTTGTCATTTTTTCGGTTTTTGGTTCAGCTTTTAATTCAAAATTTTCATCACCAAAAAGTTTAACTTTAACAGCAGTTTCTTTTTTATTGAGTTTGCCTTCAAGTTTTGCCTTTTTCATTTCGTGAATTTTTGCTTTATTTTCAAGTTTCATATTCAAAAGTTCTTTCTTTTGAGCAAACTTTGCTTGTCTTTTGATTTCGTTTCTTTCTTTTCTTGCTGCAGATTTCTTTTCAATATCTTCAACCATCAAATCATAAGATTTTCCAACCCTGATTCCAAAGGTTTTAACCAAAAGTTTAACCAAAAAACAAGTGAGCCAAACAATTGCAATTGCTGCAATAATAATGCACACAGCCATTCCTATAAAAGTAAAAGTATCAACAAGCCATTCCCATTTTTCCATAATAATCCCCTATTCCATGCACATACCCATCGCGGCAGCTTTTTCAAGCTTTTTAGCTTCAAGTTTTGCCTTTTGATCTCTGCATTTTTCATTTTGTATTTCACAAAGTCTAGTAGCTTCTGCAATCATTTTTCTAAGTTTAATTTCTGCAGGGCTATTAAAAATTCTCTGTTCTTCATATTCATTATTTTTTCTAATAATATAATCAGCATCATAAAGTTTTGCCATAAACAAGCCCTCCTTTTGCCACTTTCATTATACTATTAAACTAAAAACTCTCAAAATAAATTCATAGTGATTTCATCATTTGTAAAATTTTGACAATTTTTCAAAAACACAGATAATTTAGTTTACAGAGTAATAATTTTGTATTTTGTCAATTATTTTTTCAACAATTTCATCTTCGGTTAAATTTTCTATATCAATAACAATATCTGCACAATCTTTTGATATTGAAGTTTCTCTTTCTTCTAAAACGGTTTTATCACAAACAAAAAAAGACCTTTCACTTTCATAATCAAACGACTTATTTTGAAGTTCTTTAACTTCATCATCTAAGCCTTTTTTTAGCAAAATAACAAAGTTGCTAAGTTTGATTTTATAAAACAAATCCGAACAATTGTCTGCAAAACTTACATTTGTTACAAACACAGTGTCATCAAAATCAAGTTCCATTTTCAAAATAGACCTGAGTTTTTTCATAACATAATCATATCCATTAAGTTCAAGCATCTCTTTAAACGATCTTGGAATATGGTCAAATTCAAAAAGCCCAATAGCATCTAAAACTCGCATAGAAAAAGCATCAGCCAACTTTTCAGCCAACCGTTTTGATAAGTCGTAATCATAACTAGTAACTAGCAAATTTTGTTTCATTTTGAGCCTGTTTTCCTATTCATAAGATATATCATCAACAGATGAAGTTTTTACAAAAATATCCATATTGTCATCAAATTCAGAACTTTGAATATCGTTCATAATATTTGAAAACTCACTATTATCAAGAGTTTCTCTTGAAAGCTTTTCAACTGATCTTTTCACACCATCATCGTAGTCATCAACGGTATCGCCTTTTGCAAAAGAGTCACCAAAAACCTTACGAAGATAAACTTCATAAGCTAAAACTTTTGGTGGAACTTTAACAAAGGTTAAATCTTTGTCAGTTACATCATATCTTTTAATTTCAGAATAATATTCTCTTTCAAATTCTGTTAATTTTTTAGAATTTTCCATCAATTCACCTTAATCATCATCATATTTGCTTCTAACAAGTGCCATTTGTTCTTGTTCTTTTTCTCTTTCTTCCTCTTCTTGTTGCTTCAATTGTTTTTTGATATTCGCTTCTTCTTGCTTCTTTAACAATTCAAGATCTTGAAGAAGTTCTTGTTCTTCAGAAATTGCTTCCGCTTGTTCAACTTGAGTTTGTTCTTCTTCAAACATTCTGTTAACCATAGCACCAGCTGCTTGAGCTTGTTGTTCTTCTTTTTCTCTTGCAATTCTCATATCTTCACTTTCTTCGGCTTCTGAAGAAATTTCACCAGAAAGACCAGCACCAAGGATTGCAATTCTTTTTGATTCAGGAATAAGTTCAGATTTTTCATTGCATTTAAGTTTTCCCATAAGCTCATCTTCTTTTTCTGGGTTTTCAGCAATCAAATGTGCTCTTATTTGAACATTGAACATATTTGTTACACCAGCAATATAATCTTCTGGCGATGTTGTTATTTGTGTTTTAAATTCAAGAAGATTGCCAAGTTCTTTGTTGATGGTTTTTATATCTTTTTTCTTGCCTTCATCAATAACATAAGTTGCAATCGCTTTTAAAACTCTCTTTTTAACTGTTGAGTTTAAAAGTGGCTCAACTGGAATGGTTGCTGCACTTTTTGGAAATGCCTTAATCATTTCTGCAACAAATTCGTCATTTGTATTTTTCAAAACTTCGCAATTTTCTTCACAAGAAAAATCTAAAACCCCATTTTTCAAAGTAATGATTTCACCTTTGAAAAACTTAGTTTCAATTTCATCACCTGCCGATTGAAATAAATTCAATCCAAGTGCATCTTTTGAAATATTGTCGGTTTCTTGCTTTTCAATATCAGATAAAAGTTTTTTATCAAAACTATCATTATAAAGACCTGAATCTTTCAATATTTTATCAATATAAGCAATTCTAGCTTTGTTTCTTTTTGCAATAACTTCAATTCTGTTTTTAATTGCAAGCATTCTTATCAAATCTTTTCTTTTGTCATTTGACATTTTTGAATATTTGTTAATATCAATTCCTGTTTCGGCAGCTTCAAGTTTTGTGTCTGCATCAGAAATTTCCAAAACAGCAGTTTCGCAGTATTTTGTAACTTTGTCATGCACAGAAGAAAGACCGTTAACAACGGTTTGTGATAATGCTTTCAATAAAAAATATTCGTGATCTTCAAATTGTTTCATACTTTCACCTATGTTAATAATACTTAAAATTAAAAAAACTGTCAATAAAATTAGATTTGCTTCTTTTGTTTTGGTTTAATAAATACAACTATGTAACTGATTGAAATAAAGATAATTCCACCAATTTCATACCAAGACATTGTCAAACTCTCATCTCTATTATAAAGCGAAGTTGAATAACAAAGTTCACCGTCAACAGTTAAAAATGTAATCGTTCCATCTTTGTCGGTTCTAAGAAGATAATCTTCTTCTAGATTTTCTGACTTTTGTATCCTATCTAAAACTTCTGGCGATGGATGTCCATAATCATTATTTTTGCCAACAGAAAACACTACAAATTTTGGAGAAATCAATTCTAACAATTTTTCACTAGAACTGTTTTTACTTCCGTGATGTCCCGCAAGATAAACTGAAACTTCAGAAAGTTTTTCTTTTTCATCATTTGTTAAACTATTAATAAAATCATCTTCTGCAAAATTACCGAATTTTGAACCAACTTCATCATCAAAAGAGGCATCACCAGTAAACAAAAATGTATCGTCATAAATGGAAAGCAAAAATATTGCAGAGTTTTCATTAGATGCGGTTACACCATAACCAATTGTTGCAAAACCCTTTGTATTGTCTGTTAAACCTTCAAGATTTATGTTTGAATCTCTTTTTAGAGGAGCAAAAAATTCAAATGAATAATTGCCATTTACAATTTTAAGCCCATCGTAAAAAACAGTTACTGTTGAAAATATCTTTTTGCCATTTTCAATATAACTTTCTTCATAAATCAATTTCACAAACTCTTCAAAAATATCAGTTGTTACTCTTGAAATTTCTGACCTTCCACCAGTTTCTTGCATAAGTTTTAAATAAACAGGTTTCAAATCTTCGTATTCACTCACCTCAAATTCACTTGCTGAAGTTCCCTTTCCTGAAATTTGAAAAGACCTATAAATGTTTTTTACATCAAAATTTTGCAAAACCGAAACAAGTCCGCCAATATGGTCAGAATCGGCATGAGTTGCAATCAAATAATCAATTTTTTCAACAGCATTGTCTTTTAAAAACTCAACAACTGTTTCACCAGCAGAAACTCCGCCACCATCAACAAGCATAGTTTTTCCGTCTGGAAATCTAACAAAACAAGAATTTCCCTCACCAACATCAATATAAGAAACAGAATAATCTGAATTTTGAGCAGCATTTTCAGAAACTTGATTTGCATCAAATGTTTCATTTAGCCCAAAAACAGCTTCCAAATTTTTTGCAAAGAAAAAAGATAAAACAACCACAGCAAACAACACTGCAATAATGATTGCCTTTACCTTTAATTCTTTCAAATTTGCCACTCTATTTTTTATCATTAGTAAAATATTTTCCTATTTTTTTAGGATTAAGCCCCAACATTTTTTGTATTTTATCTTTATTTGCCATAACCGTATCATAGCCAATTTTTATCATATCATCAATATTTTCAAGTTTGAGCGGAGAAAATTGTTCTAATGCTGGTTCAAAAACCATATCTGCAACTTCCATAACCTTGTCAATTTTTGACTGCATCATAATTCCAATTGTAGAAGAAATCACACTGACGGTTGAAAGCGAATCTGTTCCGCCACCTCTTAAATGGTTAACATCAATTGCAAAAACAACATTTGCACCCATTTTTTTTACAACATCAGCAGGAACATTGTTTCTAAGACCACCATCAATTAAGTGCATACCCTCATGAACCATTGGAGTAAACACACCAGGAACCGCACAGCTTCCCGCAACAACCTTTGCAACATTTCCATAGTCAAAATCAACTTCTTTTCCAGTTTTGAGATCTGTGCAAACAACAGTAAGTGGAATCTTCATTTCAGAAAAAACAGTGATATCTCCAAATGCTTTATTAATTTGTTCTTCAAGCCTTTCACTGTTTGCAGGTTTGATAAAAGGAATACTTCCCCTAGTGATATCTTTTTTCTTTAAACCTTTTGCATAATCTTCAATCTCTTTTGCAGACTTTCCAAATGCATAAAGAGCACCAACAATGCTTCCCGCACTAGTTCCGGCAATATAATCAAATTCAACCCCAAGCTCTTCAAAAGCTTTGAGTGCCCCAATGTGACCAATGCCCCTAGCACCACCGCCTCCAAGAGCTAATCCAATTTTAGCCTTTTTGTGAATTTGAAATGAATCAGGTTTTCTTCTCTTTAAAAACTCAAACATAAAAACCGCCTCAAATATTAGTTTTTTCTTATCTTAATCTAATAATACCACTAATTTTTATTTATTCAAATAAAAAAACAGACCAGAATAAATCTTGGTCTGTTTTAACAAAGTTTAAATTGAATTATTTGTTGTCTTCACCATCAGAATTGATGAGATTTTGAAGTTCAGCAATTTCTTCATTATATCTTGTTTTTTCTTGAAGTAAGAACTTAGCCATTTTAACATTGTGGTCGTTCTTTTCTTTGTTGCTTTCAATATATTCTTCAGCATCTTGGATACTTGCTTTAAGTTCTGCGATGTGTGCTGTAAGTTCTTCTTGTTTAGCCTTTTTATCTTCGTCAACATTTTTGATATCTGTTACACTATACATAACAAGGTTAAGGTTTGTAAGTTCACCAGCTCTTCTATCAAGCATTTTTTGGTTTCTATTTTTTCTTCTCTTAGTTCTTTCATATTTCAAGATTGCTTTTTGAACTTTTGCAAGGTCTCTTTCAATTTTATCTCTTGTTGCGATAATTTTTTCTAATCTTGCAGAGTAGTCAATTGAACCATTTGCTTGAACATCAACAGATTCTTCTTTTAAACCTGTATATTCCAAAATTTCAGCATCTTCACTTGTATCAGCAGTTTCATCTTCTTCAACTTCTTCAATAAGTTCTTCAACAGGAGTTTCTTCAACAACGGTTTCTTCTTTAACCTCTTCTACAGCCTCTTCTGCTGCTTCTTGAACTTCTTCTGTTTTTTCTTCTGTTTCTTCTTCAGCAAATGCATCAGCTAATGAATGAACTTCTTCTTGAACTTCTTCTACAGTTTCTTCAACTGCTTCTTCAACAGTTTCTTCTTCAACAACTTCTTCAACTGGTTCTTCAACAGTTTCTTCAACTGGTTCTTCTACAGTCTCTTCAACTGCTTCTTGAATTGCAGATTCAACAACGGCTTCTTCAACTTCTTCGCCTATTGTTTCTTCATCAAGTTTAGCAAGCATTGCATCAACATCTTCTTCGTTTTCTTCTTCGTTGATATTGATTGTAAATACACTTTGAATTTCTTCTTCAACTTCTTTTTCTTTTGGAGCCACAGTAATTTCAACAATAAACATAATCATAAACACGATTGATGCAATTGCAAAAGCCCCAGCAACACTAAGTAATACAATTTGTAAAACTGACATTTTTAATTTCCCCCTTTCAAAAATTTCAATTTTCAAATGTAAATTTTTAAACATTTGTGTTTGAATTTTTACATTTTTAATGTGAAATTTCTTTTACTATGGTTATTTTAACATAATCTAGTATATTTGTCAATACCCAATTTTTCAAAACTTTTAAAATTTTTTCAAAAAAATAAAAGTGCTAATGTTAGCACTTTTATTATATTAATATTATCTCAATTAATTGACTATTTTTGAAAAGGTTTTTATTATATTAATTTCATTTTCATCAACACTTGTCCCATCAGCAGACCTTTCGGTTAATTGAACTTTTTTATTTTTTCCGTGATAATCTGATCCACAAGTTATAAACAAATCAAACTTTTTGGCAATGTTTCTAAGATTGTCAATTTCTTCTTTATTATAAAGTGAATAATAACATTCAAGCCCCATAAGACCATAAGGTTTTAACTCAGAAACAAACTCTTCAACCTGCTCAAAAGAAATCTTCTTTTGTTTTAAACCATAAATTGAATGAGCCCACACAAGTTTTGCAGACACTTTTGACATTGTTTTTAACACATCAACAACATCAAGCAAATATTCTCTTGGATATTTGATAGTTTTTAAATATGCACAAGCCACTTCCAAATCATCAAAATAACCTTCTTTAACCAAACAATTTGCAATATCAGGTGTCCTAACATTTATCCTGCTATTTAAAAATTCCATTGATTCATCTGACAAAACATAGCCCTGCTCTTTTATGGCCTCTGTTCTATATAAATCTTTTTCTTTTAAAAGGTTTTTAAATTTTGCTTCAAGTTCTAAAATTTCTTTTGAGTGAGGATCGATATCATAAGCCAAAATATGCATTTTTCTGCCTTTATAAATACAGCTAAACTCTATTCCACAAACAAAAGAAATATTTGCGGCAGAAATTTTTTGTTTAAGCTCTTCACTTTCTAAAACTTTTCTGCATCCTTTTGCGGTGTCGTGGTCTGTTATTGCAAAATATGTTATTCCAGCAGCTATTACATTATCAATCAATTTTTCAACCGTGTCAGTTCCGTCTGAGCAAGTTGTGTGCATATGTAAATCTATCATAAATATCTCCAATTAAAATTTTAATTGTGAATCAAATTTTTGTCAAACAAAAAGACAGTCAGATAATGACTGTCTTTGTTTATTTTAATCAATAACTTTTTCCCAAGGAAACTCATTTCTTCCAAAGTGTCCAAAACAAGCAGTTTGTTTGTAAATTGGTCTTAAAAGTCCAAGTTCTTCAACAATATTTGAAAGTCTAAAACTGAAATTTTTGTGAACAAAATCAACAATTTCTTTAATTGGGACTTTATTTGTGCCAAATGTTTCAATATACAAACTTACAGGTTCAGCAATTCCAATTGCAAAACTTGCTTGAATTTCACATTTGTCAGCAAG
>JAZRNH010000021.1:0-34844 GCA_045648025.1 Clostridia bacterium | reverse complement strand
TTTTTCAATTTGATTTTTCAAAATCTCTGCACGCATAAAATCTTCTTCTTTAGCCGCAATAGTCTTTTCTTCTTCAAGTTTTGCAATTTGTTCTTTAATCTTCACTTTTGAAACATGCTTTGATGAAACTTTTCCAACATGATTCATTGCTCCTTGTTTTTTCAAAAGCACTTGTCTAATTTCATTTTCAAACACTTTATAACAATTTGCACAGCCAACAATGTTTGCACGATAAAAATCACTCAAAGAAGTTTTACATCTTGGGCAGGATTTTTCTTGAATATAATTAAAATTATCACCTTCGTCATCAAATACAAATTTTGCATTAGCATCAAAATCAAACATAAAATTCTCCATTATTTAGTCATAAGTTTTAATAAAACATTTTTAAATGCTTTTGCTCTAACTTTATCTTTTATAGTAAACGGCATCAAAAGAGATTCTTCTGAAAGTGCTGCTTCAATTAAATCATTTTCTTTTCTTGAAATAAGCCCATCAGCAATTAACTTATCTAAAATTTGAAGCATTCTTTTATGTGTGAGTTCATCACCAATACTTTCAAGCACAAGACCGTTTAAATATGAATTTGTGTCAGATGTTTTTATTCTTGAAATTTTAATAAAACCACCACCACCTCTCTTGCTTTCTTTTACAAAACCTCTATCAACAGTAAATCTTGTATCAAGAACATAATTAATTTGACTAGGTGCACAAGAAAAATAATCTGCAAGAGAATTTCTTGAGATTTCAACAAAATCATTATCACCCATTGTTGCCAAAATAAATTGTTCAATAGACTCAGAAATATTAGCCATAAATTCCTCCAAAACACCATTAGTCAAAGATGGTCAAATTACAATTTTATAATACATTAAATTAAGATTTTTAGTCAAACAAATACTATCATTTAAGCAAAATAAAAAGGAGCTTTTTTAGCTCCCTTTAATTTATTAAATTTATTTCTTAACAAAGATAATACCAACAGTTCCAGGTCCGCAATGTGCACCAACAACAGGTCCAACTGGATATCTTCTAATAGACACTTTTTTGTCTGAATTTCTAATTTTTTCGGCAATTTCATCACCAATTTTTTTATTGTCAGCATCAACAATCCAAACTTCATATTTGTCATCGCCATTATATTCAGTTTCAAATTTTTCAACTAAATAATCAACCGCTTTCTTTACACCTTTAACAGTTGTAAGTTTTTCAAGTTTGCCTTCATTAACCGATAAAATTGGCTTAATGTTAAGCATTGTTCCAAACACTGCTGAAAGTGCACCAATTCTTCCACCTCTTTTCAAATACAACAAACTATCAACATAGAAATAAATTCCAATTTTATCTTTAAACTCAGTTAAAAAATTAATAACTTCATCAACAGATGCGCCACTATTTAAAAGTTTACAAGCTTCAATAACTTGAATACCTGCACCAATACAAATATTCTTTGTGTCAAAACAAGTTATTGTTCTTTCTGGATATTTTTCATTTAAAATATTAATTGCAGTTCTCATATAATTAAATGTTCCAGAAAGTTCTGATGAAAAATGAACATACAAAATATCATTTCCAGCAGCAACAACAGGCTCAAAATAAGAAAGATAATCTTGTGAATTAAGTGCAGCAGTTGTTGCAATTGCACCATTCCTCATATCTGAATAAAACTTATCAATATCTGTGTTTTTGCCAAGGTCATAAACCTGTTCTTGATCATTAATAGTATAAGGCATACCAATAACATGAATACCGAGTTCCTCGGCATCTGTGTAAGACATTTCACAATCGGTATCGGTAAAAAATACAGTGCTCATAGTTTTCTCCTTAAACAATTTTGCAAATTCAGTATAACACACATTATATGAAATCAAAAATAAATCGAATAAATTTTTTTTATTTCGTATAAATTAAATTTTATAAACTAAATTTTCAAAAGTTTCTTCATAAAGTTTTCTATCAAAATCATTAAATACACAAAAAACAACTTTTATAGGATAGTTATTTTCTTTGAGCCAATTAGACACAGTTGTAACCGCAATTTTTGCAGCCAAATCCCTTGGAAATCTAAACTGACCTGTTGCAATACAACAAAAAGCAATTGTTTTGAATTTATTTTCAACAGCCAAGTTTAAACAAGATTTATAACAATTTGCAAGGTCAATTCTATCATGATAAGATACCCTATCATACACAATAGGACCAACAGTGTGAATAATATAACTTGCAGGAAGATTATATCCTTTAGTAAGTTTTGCCTTTCCATTTGGTTCTGGATGTCCTTGTTTTGTCATCAAAAAGTTAAGTTCTTGTCTGATTTGAAGACCACCAGCAGACATAATAACATTATCAATTGAAGGATCACAAGGAACAAAACTTCCAAGCATTTTTGAATTTGCCGCATTAACAATTGCATCAACCTTTAAAGTTGTTATATCGCCTTGAAAAATTGTCATATTGTCATAATACTCAAATCTGTTAACATCAACAATAAGTTTATGTTCTCTTTCGTAAGTCAAAATTTCATCTTGAAGTCTCATAAATTCCGAACTGAGCGGAATTGGTTCTCTTTGATTTGAAAGCCCTCTAAAAATCACTCTTTTCTCACCAATATCAAGACTATCAAGGTTGAATTTATTTATATCAACACCTTCATCTTCACAAAGAATTTCAATAAGTCTATTAAGTTTTTCATCTAATTCTTCAATAGTATATTCCATTATATCACCTAAAACAATTATATCACTTTGATTAAATATCTCCAAATAAAAGTCGGTTAAAATTCTTTAACCGACTGATTTGTTTTTTTTATTTTTTTATCTCCAGACTTTATTGATTTTTCATCCTTTTTGTCTGCATTTTCATCTTGTAAAGGTTCTTGATCTTCTTCTCCAACCAAAACCCTATCTTCATAATCAAGCATAACTCTTGAAAGTGTTGCAGCATCTTCTTCATCTGAAATTATTATCTCTATCTTTTTTGCAACATCTTCATATTCATCAAAAAGTTTTCTTGCTTTGTTAACTTTTTTAATATAATCTTTTATATCTTTTTTCGTTGAAAAATCTTCAGGTTTTTTATCTTCTTCTGTGTTTAATAATTCAATAATTTTTAATTCCAATTCATTAAATTTATCAATCAAACTCTCAGTTTTTTTACTCATAGATCAACCTCCGAAATTAAGAATTTCTCTTTAAACTCTTCAATTGTTGGAACATAATTTTTAGTTAAATTTCCAAGCACCGTTACATACATATTTGTATTTTTGTTAAAAATAATATTTGCTGCAGTTTTCACCGCTTCTGGCTTGACTCCATTTCTTAAACTTTTCTTTTGTTTATTTGTAAGTTTAAACAACTTTCCAAAACTTAAATAATCCATAAAGTTTAAATGACACTTGTTTGTAAGTCTAACCGGCATTTTTTCATCTGCATAATATTCTAAGTTCTTTTTATATGCATCAGTCACTTTTTCATCAATTTCATTATTTACAACAAATTTCACTTCATCAGCAATTATATCAATAATATCTTTAATTTTTTCTTTTGAAGTTTCAAAAACAATATTGAATAATGATTCATCTTTAAAACTTGAAATATCTGAATCTAATCTATAAATCAATCCTTTATTTCTAAGTTTTAGAAACAAATCACCTTGTGACCCAGACAAATATCTTGTTAAAAATGAATAGTTGTAATCTTTCATAAAAATATCAAGTTCATTTGCCGCAATTTTAAATGACATCAAAACCGAAATTTTGTCTTGAAGATTTTTAACAATTTTAAGCGAAGAATCTTTGTTGATTACATTTTTATCATAATAACTTTGAACAGGTTTATAATTTTCATTATAAGGAATGGTCTCTGCAAATTTCTTGTTAATGAGTTTTTTTGCTTTTCTAAAAGATAAAGAAGTCACCATTGAAACAACCAAATTATTACCAATAAAATGATTGTTTTTAAACTCTACCAAATCTTTGAATTTGATAGATGAAATATTCTTTTCAGATTTTCCAACAATGTCAGAAGCAAATGCAGCTGTTGACATTGCCTGTTTCATATTTGTTATGTATGGATCTCTTGACTCACCATCTAAACACATATTAAGTTCTTCTTTGATTACACCCTTTTCAGTTTCAACATATTCATCATCAATAACCGAATTCATCAAAACATCATAAACAAAATCTAAAGACTTATCTATCAATTTGTTGGTTCTAAACATTTTTATTAAAAGATAGTCCATGCTAGTTGATGCATTTAAAAATACAATTCTGTTTCTATCTGTTTCAACTTCTGCATTTGTTCTATTTTTTGTCTTTTTAAAAAGAGTATGTTCCAAAAAGTGAGCAGTTCCCATTTTTTTATCTGCAACAGCTCCCACCTTGAAACCAACCTCAACAGCAGAACAATTGTTAAGTTTTGTTTTTGAATAAATGAAAATTCCACCATTTTTAAGTTTTATAATTTTATCTTTCATTATTCCCCCAAAGAAAGTTTGATAACATCAACAGCATCCCCAGATTCAAGGTTTAATTCTGTTAATTTGTTGTATTCAATATTATATTTCTTAAATTCAGCAAGGTCAATATTAGTTTGTAATAAGATAACCGCCTTGCCGTCTTTTAAAATATTTTTAATTTCTTCAATAGTATAATTTTTATGCGAAATATTAGTTACATTTTCCCACCAAGAAACATCTTCATCTTCAATTCCTTCAACAAAAACATCAAATGAATATTCGAATACAGACTGAACCCTTCCATAATCACAAACAAAAACAGAATCTTTGTTTTCTTCAAAAAATCTGAGTGAATAATTATATTTTTCATTATTATCTTTTTCAACTTTAACAGCATTAACAATATTAACAGTTGCAAAAATTGAAACCAATAACATAATTGCAGTTAACATAATTTTAAGAGATAACTTTTCTGAAATCTTCATTTTTGTTAACCATTTGCAAATATAATACTTTGAAAACAAATATATCACATATGCAAAAGACATACATAAAATTGCAAAAATTGCATTGATATATCTTTCAACAAAAATAGGTGTAATGATATAAGAAACTGTGAGACCAACAAAAAACAAAAATATCGTAACAAACATACCAGAAGCTGCTATCCATTTTTCATTTTTTTCAATTTCTTTATTTTTGCAAACAAAACCAAACATCAAACCATAAATTAGCAACACAATAATAGCAGTCACAAATGTTAAAATGTCTGAAACATTAAAAATTTTAAACCCAAAAGCATAACTCACAAATGACAATATACTGTTTGAGTTTGGTGCAGAAATCCAAAAACCAACACCAGAAACAAATGCAAATTGACAAACAAAAACAACAAGCCAAGGCACGAAAATTATTATTGCCCAAAACAAATATTTATACCAGTTCCAAAATTCTTGTTTTCTGTTTGCAATTGTATAAATAAGCAAATAGACAAACATCCCGCCCACTGCAATCAATGCAAAATAATGTGTAAGAGCTGCAAGTTCAAAAAACAATACAAATTTAATCCAGTCCTTTTTTTGATTATATCTGATAATTTTAATCAAATAATAAGCTGAAACAAGCACAAACAAAACTGCAAATCCATACATTCTAATAGTAACCGAAAAGTCTAAAATTGCAGAAACAGACATAATCATCAAAAGCATAATTGCTACAACAAATTTTGGAATAACTTTTGAAAGTTTAAATATCGAAAAATAAAATAAGATAAACAAACTAGAAATTGATATAATTTTTGAAAGCATCACAACATTAACCGATGGCACAACAAAACCAATTATATCTGTAAATAATTTTAAAATAAAATAATATAGTGGCGGATGCACATCAATTGCAGTGTTAAAAATAATATCAAAATACGAGCCTTTAACAATTTCTAATGAAAAAACCTCATCACACCAAACAGAATTAAAAAAGCATAAATATAAAACAACTGCAAACAAAACAAATGCCACAGCAATTGAGACATAATATAAAACATTTAAATACTTATTTTTTTTATCATAAATCATAAAACAACCAACTATAAACCATTTTTAGATGCCAAATAATTCAATCTTTCCTTTTGTGAACTCTTTATCATTTCAAGCCTGTTAAGCATCTTTTTAAGCTTTGCAAGATATTCTTTTAATGCAGCAAATTCTTCAAGAATAAATTCTTCTTTTGGAACTAGTCCAAACTTTGTATATTTAAAATATTCATGAGTAAAATAGTTTCTTTTTTCTAAGAGAGATTTAAGTTCATTAATTTCATCATATTGCAAACTTTTAGATTCATAAACTATGCCAATCATTTGACCAAATGTCATAGTTTCCATTTTTTCTTTAAGATATGCAGCATCGTCTTTCACTTGATTATAATCATTAACTGTCATTTTGTTGTGTCTGCCAAACTCTTTAACAATTTCACTAAGTTCGCAAATTTCGCCAATATCAAGTTCAATATTTTGAGTAACTTCAACAATTTTGCCAACTGCACAATAAATTCTATTCATATAAGCCTTCCTAGTAAATAAAATTTTAAGGTTTAAATTTCTCTGGATGATTCAAAAACATTTGTTCAATTTTAGCAACCATTCTCACTTTGCTTTCACTTGTTGTTCCAAGCAAAACTTTTGCTTCATCAATTGAAACCCACCTAATTTCATCTGATTCATCAGAAATTTTAAATTCTTTTTGTTTTGTAAAAAACAAAAAATTAACATCATAATGCAAATGTTCAGGTTCATTTCTCTTTTCATTATTTGGAACAATATGGATATCAACATCTAAAATTTTATCAGAAATAAGTTTTAAATCAAAAATTCCCGACTCTTCATTAATTTCTCTAATTGCAACTTCAAGTGAATTTGAATTTCCATCAGAGTGACCACCAAATTGAAGCCAGTGTATTGAATTTTTATGCCTATTGATTAAAATATTGCCATTTTCATCAACAATAAAGCCACCCGCTGTAACATGTCCTTCAAGATTGGTTCTTGAATATAAGTTTTCTTTAGTTTCCAAAAAGTTAATAAATTTTCGAACTCTTGAAGCTTCTGTTTCATTAAATGCTTTATAATTTTTTAATTCTTCAAGCAAATTAAATTCCATAACACAATCTCCTATTCTGATTATAACATAATGACTTTTTAAACAAAAATAAAAAAGCACCAATTATAGTGCTTTTATAATTATTTAAAATTCATAACCTGTCATATATTCAGCAATTCCAAGAGCTTTTATCATTTCATCAAAAGATTCAACTCTATAATCTGCGATTTTTCCAATTAACTCTTGTTCATTTTTAGCAGAATCATCATAAACTGCAACAACTTCAAGACCTGCTTGTTTTGCTGCAAGAACACCATTTAAACTATCTTCAAAAACAATACATTCTTCTGGTTTAGCACCCAGCCTTTTCATAACGAGCAAGTATGCTTCTGGTGCCGGTTTTTTTCTTGTTACATCTTCACAAAGTACAACTTCATCAACAATCTTTTTAAGAGGTGCCTTTTTAATCATTTTTTGATTTAAATCCTCATAAATTCTATATTGTTTTTTTGTTGTAGTTGAAGCAACCGCTATCTTTTTTCCCAATTCTTTTAATGCAACAATAAACTCTGCTGCACCATCTTTAAAATCAAGTTCATTAACTGACAAATAAGTTGCAAGTTCATATCTAAGTCTTTTAAAATCTTTTCCTGTTATTCCAAGATTAAAAAGTTTAACAAATTCATCATAATAAATTGCATAAATATCACCACTAACATTTCTGTCATCATATAAAATGCTATCTCTAAATGATTTGATATCCTCAGCAGCAACAGTGATTCCAAAATTATCATAAAGAACTTTTTGATCAATTAAATTCCACATAACCATAGAATCAACCAAAGTGCCATCAATATCAAAAATAAAATATTTTTTCTTCATGATATCTTCGCTAATTTGTTTCATAATATTCACCCCTTACACCTATATTATACCAAAAAATTAGACCATTTTCAATAGCTAAATATAATATTGTTATGCTTATATCATATAAAACTAACACTCCAAAAAAACGGATTTAAAACAACAATTTTCAAATTTTAGACACAAAAAAAAGACTTATGATTTATCATAAGTCTTTTTGGTGGGCAGAGATGGATTCGAACCATCGAAGACGAAAGTCGACGGATTTACAGTCCGTTGCATTTGGCCGCTCTGCAATCTACCCAAGTGGAGCCGGTGGTCGGAATCGAACCAACAACCGTCTGATTACAAGTCAGATGCTCTACCATTGAGCCACACCGGCAAGTGTGTCCCCGGCTTCTCAGCCGGAGCTTGGTGCCGCGGGGCGGAATCGAACCACCGACACAGAGATTTTCAGTCTCTTGCTCTACCGACTGAGCTACCGAGGCATTAGGTATTTTTTAAAAAAATACCAAAAAAAATATGGCGACCCAGAACGGGCTCGAACCGTCGACCTCCAGCGTGACAGGCTGGCGCTCTAACCAACTGAGCTACTGGGCCATATTAAATTTGTGGTGGGCCTTCACGGACTTGAACCGCGGACCAACCGGTTATGAGCCGGTCGCTCTAACCAACTGAGCTAAAGGCCCATCAGTAATCTAAAACAAACTTTTGGTCGGGGTGGCGAGACTCGAACTCACGACCTCACGGACCCAAACCGCGCGCGCTACCAAACTGCGCTACACCCCGATAGGTGCTTGATTTAGACTAACGAGATAATAATACACTATCCAAGATTAATTGTCAACAAAAAAATAAAATTATTTTTAAAAATTTTAAAGGGAATGCAATTTCTTACATTCCCTATTATTATATTCAATAATATTTGTAAATTAATCAAGTCCAAGATAAGTGTTATAAGTGGTTTCTTTGTCATAAACCTTGGTTTTATCAATTTCGATAATACGATTTGCAACGGTTTGCAAAAGTTCATGGTCTTGGCTAGTAAACAAAATTGGAGATTTATAATTAATCATACCTTTGTTAAGTGAAGTAATACTTTCAAGATCTAAGTGGTTTGTTGGTTCATCAAACAAAAGGACATTTGCACCAGAAAGCATTGCTCTTGCAAGCATACATCTCACCTTTTCGCCACCCGAAATACAGTTTGCTTTCTTTTGAGCTTCTTCACCAGAGAATAACATTCTTCCAAGCCAACTTCTAAGGAAGGTTTGGTCTTTGTCATTTGAATATTGTGCAAGCCAGTCAACAAGTGAAAGACCACAATCTTTAAAGAATGCATCATTATTTTCAGGAACATATCCAGCTGTTACGGTTGAACCCCATTCAAAATCGCCACCATCAGCAGAATCTTCGCCCATTAAAATTTTAAATAAAGTTGTAACAACATTTGCATTTTCACAAATAAAAGCAATTTTATCACCTTTTCTAACAGTAAATGAAATGTTTTCAAATAAACCGTTTTTAGTGAGGTTTGTAACTCTAAGAATTTCATTTCCAACTTCTCTGTTTGGCTTAAAGTCAACATAAGGATACTTTCTAAGTGATGGCTTAATGTCAACAAATTCAAGTTTTTCAAGTTCTTTCTTACGGCTAGTTGCTTGTTTGCTCTTTGAAGCATTAGCAGCAAATCTAGCAATAAATTCTTTAAGTTCTTTTGCTCTTTGTTCAGATTTTTTATTTTGTTCTTTTGCTTGTCTTTGAAGAAGTTGGCTAGTTTCATACCAGAAATCATAGTTTCCAACAAACATTTCAATTTTGCCATAATCAATATCACAAATGTTTGTGCAGATTTTATTCAAAAAGTAACGGTTGTGTGAAACAACAATAACCAAGTTTTCAAAATCAAGCAAGAAGTTTTCAAGCCAGTTTACAGTTTTTGCATCAAGGTTGTTTGTAGGTTCGTCCAAAATCAAGATATCAGGATTTTTAAAGAGAGCCTTTGCAAGTAAAACTTTAACTTTAAGTTTTGGTTCTAAATCTCTCATCAAAACTTCAAAAAACTCTTCATGAATACCAAGTTCATTAAGAAGGTTTTGAGCTTCACTTTCAGCTTCCCAACCACCAATTTCCATAAACTCATTTTCAAGTTCACCAGCTCTAATACCATCAGCTTCGGTGAAGTCTGGCTTAGCATAAAGTTCGTCCTTTTCTCTCATAATTTCCATAAGTCTGTCATAACCATGCATAACAGTTGAAAGAACGGTATAATCATCCCAAGCCTTTTGGTCTTGTTGCAAAACACTAAGTCTTTTTCCCTTATCAATAACAACATCACCAGAACTTGGTTCAATTTGTTTTGTTATAAGTTTTAAAAATGTTGATTTTCCAGCACCGTTAGCACCAATAATACCATAACAGTTGCCATCTTCAAATTTTAAGTTAACATCTTCAAATAAAACTCTTCCGCCAAATTGTAATCTAACATTATTTACATTAATCATTTTTATCCCTCATTATAATTACTTCGGTATAATTATAGATTATTTTTCTAAACATTGTCAATATTTTAACTTGAATAAAAAGCTGTATAACAACTTTTATTTTGTCAATAATTGCTTTAGGAGAATTTTAATATGCAAACAAACACCCCATCCGCTTCACATGAAACAATTTCAAAAAATCAAATCTTTATCAAACACAAATGGTGGATAGATGCTCTCATTTTTATTGGCGGAACAATTTTGCTTGGAGGACTTGCATCTCTTCTTGGTGGAAAAATGTTTCACTTCGAAGGTTATACAATGCCACCAGCAACCGTTCCAAAAATTGTCTTTCCTTTTGCATGGGCAATAATTTATATAGCCATTGCCGTTTCAACCTTTTTGATGTGGAGAGACAAAGAAATCAAAGAAAATGATCGCAAAGTCAATTTAATTTTTTACTTTATCCATATGTTTTTTAATGTGTTGTGGCCACTATTCTTTTTTAGATTAGACCTTCCAATATTTGCCGCAGTTTGGCTATTTTTCAACATTGTTTCTGCCTTAATAGTCACTTATCGATACTTTATTGCAAACCTTCCAGCAGGAATAATTTTTACAATTTATACAATCTGGCTTATATATGCAATGTATTTGAATTTGGGTTTAGTTTTAATTAATTTTTAACAAAAAAACACACAGTAATTTCTGTGTGTTTTTATTATAATTCAAGTCCACTTTCTTCATCTTGTTTTTCTGGTGTTTTATCAGTACTATTTTCTGGATCTTCAACCTTCTTTTCTGCCTTTTCTGTTTTTGCTGCTGGCACCACAGCAGAACTTTCAACAGTGATTGATGATAAACCTTCTTCAGAAAGTTCACCCTTTGTTACTCTTGCAATAACTGCCTCAGTAGGTTCAAACAAGGGATTTCTAGGAGCAGGTTGAGTTTTTGGTTTGATTCCAAACATTCTTCTAAAAAAGTTGCCAATTCTTTCTCTAAGTCTTCCAAACCATGATTTTCTTTGATTATAAACAGGAACTTGAGTTTGAACTTGCTCTGCTACTTTTCCTTCTTTTTTATCTTGTTTAGGAAGTTCTTTCTTTATATATCCAAGAGCAATATCAACTTTTTTTTCAAGAAGTTCAGAGTTTATTGAACCATTTTCATAAATTCCTTCCATTTCAATTGAATCAGTTGCAAGTTGTTCATATTGACCTGTTGACAAAAACATATCATTATCTCTTTCTGCTTGTTTTGCCCTTTCACCCCACATTGCTTTATCGTGTGGAAGTTTAACATAACAAACCCTAGAAAACTTTTTTAAAATTTGCTTTGTTTTGTCAAAACCAATTTTGTCCATATATGGAAACTTTTTCAACTCTTCTTCGGACATTTTTGCTCTAAGCAACTCATAATCTTTATCTAAGCTAACGGTAGCTCCGCCACCAGTATCAAAAATATATTCACCCTCAAGTGTTTCAAAAATATGTTCCATTAAAAGGTTTTCAAATTGTTTTTCATAAAAATGCCAACCAATGGGACCATATTTTTCTTGCATTTGTTTTGAAAATTCTGCATCATAACCAAAATCTTCATAGCTTTTTATTGTTGGAAATTGCTTTCTAAGTAAAATATCTCTTTTAATAGCTTCCTTATCAGGAAAATTTGGATCATTAAGCCTTGCTTCAAGCACATCAAGTTTTGGAAGTCTTCTAAAAGCATCAATTGATATAACAGGAACATCTTTTTTTCTTGCCATAACATTTGAAATTGTTGACTTTCCTGCACCAACTCCACCAATTAAAACTATTGATTTTTCAAAATTAACCATTTCTAGCACCTTAAATTATATTTATATTTTGATAATACTATTATGACAAATTTTTGTCAACAAAAAAACTCACGGAACATTCCGTGAGTCTTGAATTATTCGGCAGTTTCAAACTGACTTGGATGCTTTTTAAAGAAGTCAAATCTTGCTTCAATAAACTCTGGTTTATGGTTTTCTTTATTTTCAATAAAGTTATAAATTGGTTCATTAACTCTATCCCAAACAAACACAGATTCATCACAACCAAACATTTTTGCAAGATTTTCAATGCTCTTTGGAGCCACTGAGTGAAGCATAACCATAGCAACTTTGCAATAGTGCAATGTGTTAACAATGCATTTTGCCTCTTTTTCTTTATCATCTTGAACAAAATTCTTTGTCCAATATTTGTTAATGTTTCTAAGGAAGCTATCAAGCTCATACATACACATATGGAATTTATTTTCCATCATACATTTTTCAAACTTAACAGTACTCATTTCACATTCCAAAAGAATATCTTCGTCAACTTCTCCATAAGGCATAATGCCATCGAAATCTTTTTGCCAAGTGTAGAAAAGTGTTCTCAAACTTCTGTTATAAACATTTGTAAGCAAGTTTCCATCTTTAACAACGGGATCAACTTCATTAGGGTCAGCATCAGGATTATAAACCTTTGGATTAAATGAAGAAGAAGTATTTCCAACATTAAGAGCCAAGAAATGTGCTCTTAATTGTTCGTGGGTATAATGATCTAAAAGTTCATCTGCCATTGGAGGTTTAATTTGTCCAGAAGAACTTGCCTTGTTTCCCATAAAGAGAGAGTGTTTGTTTACAATAAGTTGACTAATTTGCAAATCGCCATCTTTTGCATCAACAACAGGTTCGCCTTCTTGTGTTGCAAGCCACATAGCATGTTGTCCTGGTCCATAGAAATAAATATTATCTTCGCCCAAAACTTGATAAACTTTGGCATCTTTGCTGCACCACCAGTTCTTCCACTCATCATCTGCCATACCCTTTTTCTTCATAAAGGTTCTAGAGAATGAAATTGGAGCCCAAAGTGATTCTGGCCAAACATAGAAAGTTAAGTCTTTAAGACCATCTTTTTCTGGAACTGGAACACCCCAAGAAATATTACCTGAAAGACGGAATGGAACAAGTGTCTTGCCTGTTCTATATCTAATAGTTCCAGCAGAAATTGGTTCAACCTTGTCTTCAGGTGCAACTTCGCTCTTTTCCCAAGCGGCAGCAGCTTTTCCAGACAAAATTTCACAAGCAGTTTCTCTGTCAGCAAGTGATTCAAATTGAATAACAAAACTTGCTTTGCTCTTGTCTTCAATTTGAGTAAATGTTGGAAGTTTATCAGCAATTTTTTCAAATTCAGCCATATAATCTTTCTTAATATAAATTTCTGGCTTTTTCAAAAATTCTTTAATTTCTTTAGTAACAAAATCTCTTGTTGGAGTTTCTTTTTCAAGTTTTTCAATCCAAGACTTCAAAAGTTCAGTATAGTTTTGCAAATTGAAATACCAGTTTTCAATTTTTCTAAGTTCTGGTTTTGTTCCTGAAATTGTAGAAACCGGATCAATAAGTTCTTCAGGAGAATATTGATGTCCCAAATCACATTCATCAGCATAACCTTTCTCAGACTTACAACCGTCAATTGGACACTTTCCAACAACCTGTCTTCCGTTCAAAAAACAGTTTGCAGTTGTATCAAAAAATTGATATGTTGAAAGCTTTGAAAGTGTTCCATGTTTATAAAGTTTTTCAAAAATTTCTTCACTAACTCTTTTGTGCATTTCTGCAGATTCACCAATTGCTGAACCTTCAAAATGGTCTAAGCCAATTTCATATTTTTGAAGTGTGTCAATGTGTTTTTTATTAAATTCTGAAACCATCTCAAAAATAGACTTGTCATAACCGTCTGCAGTCTTTTTTCTATAAGTTTCAAGAGCTGGTGAACCATAACAGTCAGTTCCAGAAACAAAAATAACATTTTCTTTTCCAAGTTTATCCTTCAAAAACCTAGCAAAAAAATCTGCATAAACAAACATTCCGCAAACATGGCCATAATGAAGTTCTTTGTTTCCATAAGGCATACCTGCAGTCACAATTGCTCTTTTTGGAAATTTTGGTCGATTTGCCTTCATTCTTTCTAAAATTTCTTTCATTTTGCTACTATCCATAAATCTACTCCAAAATAAAATTTTTAAATTAATTACAATAAAAAAATCATCAAGCTTAATTGTTGCTTGATGATTTAATATTCACAAGCAACAAAAATGCCTGTGTGTTGTTCACACACAGCCTATCGTTGTTGTTGTGCATTTTTAAACATAATTACCATAACTTAAATATACTCTCTTAAATCTTTTATGTCAATATTTTAAATAATTTTTACAAATTAATAATTACTTTTTATCAACCACATCTCTTTTATAAGGATAAGGCAAAAGTTCAAGTGAATCAACCTTCAAAATTTCACCTGTTTCAACATCTTCTAAAATAACTTCAAAACTGTCATTAAATTTATCAAATGTGTATCTGCAAAGCCCACAAGGTGAAACCACACGAACAGTGCCATCATCGTTCATTTTAACAGCAACCATTGATTCAAGGTCTCTTTCACCACAAGCAAAAGCTTGACCCATTGCAACTTGTTCTGCACAAATTGAATGTGAAGTTTTAATATTGATTCCCTTATAAATCTTTCCAGATTTTGCTCTCACTGCAGCTGCCACATGCATACCCAAATTTTGATACAAATCAGAATTCGATTTAACAACATCAGTTGCAACTTGAATAAGTTCTTTGTCTTTTTTAGTTAATTTCATAACTTTCCCCCAATTAATCTATGTCAAATATAACAAAAATAAACCCAACTTGGCAAATAAATTAAACAAGAAAGCCCATCGATTATAAAAATTTTAATATGCTGTAGATTCCGTAATTTCTTTTTTCTCTCCACAATAATCACAAATTATAGTATATATTGTCTCTATAATTGTTTTAGAATGAACCGACATAAATGTTTCTCCTAATTTTTTCTTTTAAATATTGACTATTTCTTATTTTTAAGATATAATATAGTCATAAATCAACCAAGCCCAAAAGGCGAATAATTAAGTGGCAACACTACACGGGTTGATTTTTTTTATTGCTTAAATTTATTATTATATTTTCTTATAACTTTTTTAGTTTTATTTGAAAATCTAAAATTATTTAATGTATAATTACTAAATTGCTTATATACTAATTTAGGCAATAAAAAATCCCAACACTTTTGTGTCGGGATTTTTTTTGGTGCGAGGAAAGGGGGTCGAACCCTCACTACTCTCGTAAGCCGCCCCTTAAACGACCGCGTCTGCCATTCCGCCATCCTCGCAAAGGGAGTTGTAATTTTTTCAAATTACGAGATTGATTATAATCTTAAATTTTCATTTTGTCTAGTGTTTTTTAGAAAAAATTTATAAAAATAACAAATTTTTTTAATATTCCCTATTTTTCATTAATAGGTTCAAACACAACAGCCATAATTCCATACTTTTCAACAGATTCAAAAGATTCAGCAGATAAAAACAAATCAGAAGTCTTTTCAATGGTTACACTTGATCTAAAACCACATCTTTCCTTTCCAACTGTGTTAATTGCTTCGATAAAATCATTGAAATACAAAAGATTAGAAACTTCAGCTTTAAGTTCAACAACAAGTTTGTTTTTCTTTAAAAGTTTTTGGTCATCTTCAGAAATTGTTTCCATATTTCTTTTAAAAGTGATTTGATTTCCCACAGCATAATCTTTGTGTTTTGGGTCATTAATCACAAGTTGAACATTTTTCTTGCCTGACAAAATTCTGTCAAATTCTAAACTATGAATCTCAAATGTATAAATATCTACCATAAAATCTCCTAAAAGTAACAAACTTATTATATTAAACAAATAACACAATTGTCAAGAATAACAAAAATTAAATTTAACCTTTTTGCTGGTTTTTATAATTTTCATAATAAGTTTTAACTTTTTCATAATATACCTTTGTTTCTCCAATCGAAATTTTACTTTCAATTAAGTTTCCATCTTCATCAAGCCACTGTCTAACCACTCCCTCACCAGCATTATAGGCACAAATAACTTCGTTTATTGAATTAAACTTTGAAAATAAATATTTTAAATAAAAACAGCCATATCTTATGTTTGTTTCTGCATCAAACAAATTTTCTTTTAAATAAAATTCGTCAAGCTCACCAGAAATCCATTTTGCAGTTGACGGAATAATTTGCATAAGCCCCATTGCCCCTGATTTTGAAACTGCCTTTTTATCAAAGTTGCTTTCTGCTTTTATTATTGCCAAAACAAATTCTTCTTCAAGATTATATTGATTTGCATATTTTTTCACTAAATCATTATAGCTATTTTTATGAACACAAAAATTAAACACAACAAACAAAACAATTGAAATTAAACCAATTAAAGCAAACAAAACGATATAAAACTTTCTCATACATTAATTAGTATGTGCAATGAAAATAAAAAAGCCCAACAATTGTTGAGCTTTTATATATAATAATTAATGTCCATCACTCCATCTATAACTTGTTGCAACATCAACTTCAAGTGGAACTGAAAGTTTTGCAGCAGAAACCATTTGTTCTTTCAAAAGTTTGCAAACGGCATCTTTTTCTTCAATTGGAGCATCAATAATAAGTTCATCATGAACCTGCATAATAAGTTTTGCTTTATATCCTCCATCTTTGAGTGCATTATAAATGTTAACCATCGCAATTTTAATAATATCAGCAGCAGTTCCTTGAAGCGGCATATTTTGACTAGCTCTTTCTGCTCTTGACCTAACCATAAAGTTTGATGCTTTAATATCAAACATTTTTCTCTTTCTTCCAAACATTGTTTCAGCAACACCTGTTTCTCTTGCCTTTTCAATGGCAGATTTCATAAAATCACCAACAGCTGGATGAGCCACATAAAAACTTTCAATAAATCGTCTAGCTTCAATTGGCTTAATTTTCAAGTCATCAGCCAAACCATATTCGCTTATTCCATAAATAATTCCAAAGTTAACAACCTTTGCCATTCTTCTCATATCTTTTGTGACTTCTGATTCAGGAACACCAAAAACTTCACTGGCTGTTTTTGTGTGAATATCAAGACCATTATTAAATGCATCTAAAAACACAGGATCTCCACTCATATGAGCAAGAAGTCTAAGTTCAATTTGTGAGTAGTCTGCATCAATCAAAATATGATCTTTATCTCTTGCAACAAACATACTTCTAATTTCTTTGCTCTCTTCTGACCTTATTGGAATATTTTGCAAATTTGGTTCAACTGAAGAAAGTCTTCCAGTGGTTGTGAGTGTTTGCTTGAAGTATGTGTGAATCAAATTGTTTTTATCAACATGAGGATATATTCCAGTTACATAAGTATTCAAAAATTTCGAAACTTTTCTAAATCTTAAAATATACCTAATAATCTCATGGTCATCTTTGAGTTCTTCAAGCTTATCTGCACTTGTTGATTGTTTTTTGTTATGAGCAAGTCCAAGATTATCATACAAAATATGAGCAAGTTGCTTTGGTGAATTTATGTTAAACTTTTCACCAGCAAGATTATATATCTGATTTTCAAGTTCTTGAAGTTCAAGATTATACTTTTGTTTTAAAACTTCCAAAATATCTGTATCAACTTTAAATCCGCAATTTTCCATATCAAAAAGCACTTTTGACAATGGAATTTCAACATTATTGTATAAAAATTGCAGTTTTTCATCTTCAATTTTCTTGCTATATTCTTTTTCAAATAAAATCATATTGGTTGCAATGTTAGATAAATCATCTTCAAAAAACACATCTTTAACAGAATCAACAGGTGTTCCATCAACCAAATATTTTGCAATCGAAACATCAAAATAATTGTTTAAAGTTATGGCATATTGTTTCAAATAATATGCATCTTGTTTTGAATCAAATGAAATTTTATAAATTTTCTCAGACTCAAAAATGTCTTTTAGTTCATCAAAAAACATATTTGATTCAAGTTCACTCAAAAGGTCATTTGCAACATTAAATACAAATTCTCTGTCACCAAATGAAAAATGAATTTCACTGCCATTAAAGTAATATGCAACCTTGCCGTTTTTAACAATCAAATCTTTAACATTTTTCAAATCTTCTTTTGTTGAACAGTTTTTTATCTCAACTGACAAATCAACTCTTTCACCCTTAGACATATCAAAAATACTTTCATTTTTTAAAAGAGTTCTAAATTCATATTTTTTAAAATAATCATAAACAGCAGATGAAAATGGATAATCATATTCACACTCTGAAAGTTTTATATCTAAATCACCACTTGTTAAAATTGTTGCAAGTTCTTTAGACATAAAAGCAGACTCTTTTCCTTCAAGAAGTTTATCTTTAAGCTTTCCAGAAATTTCATCAATGTTTTCATAAATTCCTTCAATGCTACCATATTTTTGAATTAAATCTGTAGCCGTTTTTGGACCAACACCTGGAACACCTGGAATATTATCTGCGGTATCACCTTGAAGAGCTTTCAAATCAATAAACTCTTTTGGCGAAACCCCATATTCTTCTTTTAAGGTTTTCGCATCCATAACTTTGAGATCACTAGTTCCTTTTTTTGTAAAGTAAACTTTTGTAGTGTCATCAACCAATTGAAATGTATCTCTATCTCCAGTAACAATTATCGTTTCGGTATCCAAAAACCTCTTTGAAATAATACCAATAATATCATCTCCTTCAATACCTTCTTGCTCACAGCATTTAATATTCATAAGAGACAGCATCTTTTTGAGTGGAACAATTTGACTTCTAAGTTCATCAGGCATAGGTTTTCTAGTTCCCTTATAGTCTGCAAAAATTTTATTTCTAAAAGTTTTCTTTGAAACATCAAATGCAACAGCAATATACTTTGGTTTTATTGATTGAATTATATGCAAAATTTGTATTGCAAAACCATATACAGCATTTGAAAATTCACCCTTTGAATTTGTAAGCAAAGGCAAAGCATAAAATGAGCGATAAAAAATACTATTTCCATCAATTACAACAAGTTTGTTTGACATAAAAAACTCCTAAACATTAGTTTAAATTAAGTATAACAAATTTTGATAAAAATAAAAACAAAAAGCAGCATTGCTTTTTGTTTTTATACATCTTTTGTTGTGGCAATGGCAGCCTTAACCAATAGCTCAAATTGAATAGATTCACCATCTTCATAAACAACATCAAAAAGATATTTTGATATATTTGCTGATAAAATTAAATTAACAAATCCATCTTCATTTTCTTTGCTATCCAACAATTCAGCAATCGAACCAACATAGCCATCTTCTTTATTATTGTTAGAATAAACTTTTTTATCTGAACCATTTATAACAAACTTTGATAATTTTTTATCTTTATTAAATTTAATTTTAAGCACGAAAATATGAGTTGAATCTTTATCATAAAACACCTCTTTTTCAGCCTGTGTCATTTCATCAATAATTCCAGAAACAACTATCTGTTTTCTATTTTGTTTAAGTTCAACCGTTTCAGAATTTTTAAATTCAACACCATCAATTTTTGCATAAGACAGTTCAAACTTTTCATAAACCTTGTCATTATTTTGTTTACAAGAAACTGAAAAACACAAAATAAATCCCAGGAACAAAACTAATAAATTTTTAACATATTTCATAAATTTTACCCATAATTTGCATTATTTATCAATATTTTATCTATTTTTGATACTTTTTGCGATTTTATTTTAATACAATATTTTCATCAAAATTAATAATATAGTTTAATGGTGTCATTTCTTTATTCCATTTAACAGATATCATAGTTGTATTTCCAGGAACAACTTCAAGCAATATAAATGTATAGTCTTTTCCATTTAAATGCTCTGCATCATAAACCTCATTTCCATTTGAATAAATTTCAACTTCATTTTTCACAACTTCATTATCATTAGCAGACAATTTAATTGCAACAATATGTGTCACTTCATCTTTGATTTTAAATTCTTCTTTCACAGCAACATCATCAAGCTTATCAACTGAACCTGAAACTGTAAAAACATTTTTACCTTCATCTTTTAAAACAACTCCTGTGTTTGCAAATGTATATGTGTCATGAATTCTATCACCTGCACCCATCAACTCAATTGCAGACGATTCTTTGTTGCAACCAACCAAGGAACAAAGAACTAATAACAAAACAAATGTTGTAATAATTTTTTTCATACAAATCTCCTATTTATATATTCTGCAAATTTAACTATTTTTATTCACAAAAAAAGAAGTGCCTCAAAAGCACTTCTTTAATTTAAAAAACCTTATTCTTTATTGCCAAACTTTTCTTCAAAAGCATCAATACATTCTTGAACAGTTTCAACAGCCTCTCTTCTTCCACTAATACTTTCAATTCTTACCGGCTTATTTTCTAATTGTTTATAAACGGTTAAGAAGTGAATAAGTTCATCAAAAACATGTTTTGGAAGTTCAGAAATATCTGTATAGTTATTGTTTTGTGGATCACCAAATGGTATAGCAATAATTTTTTGATCCATTTCATTTCCATCAATCATTTTAATAACACCAATTGGATAACATCTAACAATACTAGCTTTTTCAATTGGTTGACTACACATAACAAAAACATCAAGAGGATCATTATCTGGACTAAATGTTCTTGGAATAAATCCATAGTTCATTGGATAATATGTTGCAGTAAACAATACTCTATCCAAAATAATTAATGATGTTTCTTTATCAAGCTCATATTTGTTTTTTCCACCTTGTTCGATTTCTATAAAACAAATAAAGTCATCACTTTTAATTCTTTCTTTATTAAAATCTTTCCAAATATTCATAATACCTACCTCAATTTCGCCATTTTACCACGAAATTAATTTCAAGTCAACAAATTAATCTTATTGCTTTCTCCCTTTTCTTTTTAAAATAGAATCAACCACTAAAATTGTTCTTGAATCTAAATCAATACCTTGTTCATCATCTTGCAAATCGTCATCTTGATTTGAAACTATATCATTTTCAACATCAGCATTAACCATAAATTTTGCAAGTTCTTGTCTTCTTCTTTCTTCAAGCCAGGCCTTCATTGAATCTTTATCTTTCAATTCAGAGATTTTTCCATCATCTGAAATATTAACCTTGGCTTCACTATTTGCCATAGTTTTTGCAGCTCTTTCAAACAACTTTGCTTCAATCTCATCACAAGAAGCAATATGCCTTGCAATGTCATCCATGTTCATATACTTATCAGAAATATGCGAACAAAACAAATCATCCAGTGTATCCGACTGAATCATATTTGAAAGTCTTCTAGTTCTATCAAATCTGCTCTTTTTTTCATGTTTTACTTCAACAAGAGGTTCATCAATACCAACTTCTTGAATTTCTACAACCTCTTCAGCAACATCATTTGCTTCATAAGGTTTTAATCTTGAAACCTTTCCACTAGACTTCACAAATTGCATTTTTTTCAAAAATTCTTCTTCCATTTTTGATTTATCATCATGTGTTTCAGAAGTCACTTTTGTTTGCATTTGTTTCTTTTCATAAACATGTGAAATTTCTGGCTTTGGTTTTCTTAATTTCTTTTTCTTAGGTTTACCATTATCATCACTTGCAGCAGTTTCGGCAGAAGTTTCAGACACATCAGAATCTTCTTTCTTTTCTGTTTGTAACTTATCCACCTCTTTTGCTTTGCTCTTTGGTTTAGGTTTTGCAAATTTAAATGCAAAAAATGCCATTATAGCAATTGGCACTGCAAGTAAAAGCATTGGATTACTAAATAAAAATTGCATACTAACACCCACCTATTTTTTATTTCTTGTCGTCGGTAGTGTTGTTGTTATTTCTTTTTTGTGCAGCAGCAAGACTAGCAAATCTAGCAGCAAGTGGGTTCATTTGCGAAGAAAGTGGCGAAGCCCCTGCTGGTGGCATAGATTGACCAAATGCACCATTAATACCAAATGGCGAATTAGGCATTGGCATTTGTGGTTGAATTGGTCTTGGTGAAGAAGAATCTTTCTTTTGTGAAGAACCAAGTTTATCAGCCTTTTCTTCTTCAGATCTGCTAAGCGAATTTCTCATTGCAGTATCTGCTTGAATATTTTGCATTTCATAGTAATCATTAACAGAAATTTTTCCAGAAGAAAGTGCTTTTGCAAGAGCTTTTGGAACCTCTGCTTCAGCTCTAATAACTTCAGCCCTCATCTCTTGAACTCTTGCCTTCATTTCATTTTCTGCTGCAATAGCCATACTCTTTCTTTCTTCGGCTTTAGCTTGTGCAATTCTCTTTTCAGCTTCAGCTTTTGCAATATTAAGCTCAGCATCAATGTTTCTTCCTACATCAATATCAGCAATATCAAGTGAAGAAATATAATATGCAGTTCCTCTATCAAGTCCCTTTTCAAGAACGGTTGATGAAATAAGTTCAGGGCTTTCAAGAATCATTTTGTGTGAGTCGGTTGAACCAACAGTTGTTACAATACCTTCACCAACCCTCGCAATAATTGTATCTTCACCAGCACCAGAAATTTGCATAAGCATATTTGAAACCACTGTAACTTTTGCCTTAACAATAAGCTCAATACCATCTTTTGCAACAGCTGCAATTTCTGGAGTTTCAATAATTTTTGGCACAACGGTATTTTTTACCGCTTCATAAACATCTCTTCCTGCAAGGTCAATAGCTTTTGCCTTTTGAGTTGTTAAATCAATATTTGCAGAAAATGCTGCAACAAGTGCCTTAACAACATTTTCAACACTACCACCAGCCATATAGTGAGTTTCAAGCTCATCAACAGTAATCTTCAAACCCGCTTTTCTAGCAGTGATATAATTTAATGTTATAAGTTGACAATCAACTTTTCTAAGTTTCATTCCAATAAGTTTTAACATTGAAATATGTGCAGACGACACAAAAGCACGGAACCATAATCTAAATGGAACCATAACAAGCATAGTTATAAACAAACCAACCGCAACAACGGCTGCAACAATAATAGCAACTATCCAACCTGTGCCTAATTGAAAACTGTTTAGTAACATAGAGACTACCTCCAATACAATTATATTATATCATGTAATATATTAAAAAGCAATAGCAATAACAAATATTTAATTATAAAAATATAACAACTTAAATATTGTTTTTAATTAAAAAAATCGCAAAAACTTAATAAATTTTTACGATTTTACATCTTACCAGCCTTTTGATTTGTCTTTTACATTCTTTTCAATTTTAAATTTATAAAACATACCATATTTTTTCTTTGCTTCAACTTCGGCTTGTTCATATCTATAAACAACTGCATTAAAAGTATCAATATAATCTTGGTCTGGATATTTATGTTTTTTCAAAAACTTAATTGAATATTTTTGAGCATCTCTTTCAATTGCTTGATTGTTATACATAACATCATCAGTTCCTGCTGAAAAATATGCTCCCCAATTTCGTTTCCATTTTTTTGCAGTAAACTCATACCATTTCAAATCTCTTGAAATTAAGATATGTTGATAAGCATGTCTTGTTTCGTGAGCAATTGTTTCCATACCATGAAATCTAAATCTTGGCTCATAAACCAAATTTTGATTCAACAAAATCTTTCTGTTAGAACCATTAACGGTAAATGCACCAAAACAATTCCAATCTTCGTCTTCATGAAGTTCAATTTTAAGTGGCTCAATTTTAAGTTTTTTTGCAACCTTTTTCTCAAGAGCAATATAAACCTTAAGTCTTTTTTCAATTGAACACTTCATCCATTTTTTTTGTTTAAATTTAGAAAATAAAAATAACATAATTCACCTAATAAAATTTTAACATAAAATTATTTATCACACAAACAAATTATTGAGAATTTTAAACATTGATGCTATAATCTAAATATGATTTATAAAATTGAAGATAACAAAATTATCATTTTAGACAAAACACAATTTAATCCAAAACACATCTTAGAATGTGGTCAAGTTTTTAGATTTGGAAAGGATGAAAATAACAATTATTTTGTCATTTCAAAAGACAAAAAAGCAACCATTATCGAAACAGAAACCAACTATCAAATTTTGTCTTCTGATCCAGAATATTTTGTTGAATATTTTGACCTTAACACAGATTATAATGAAATTAAAAATCAACTACAAAATCATAAAATTTTATCCGAAATGATTCCCTATGGCTACGGCATAAGAATTCTCAAGGGTGACCCACATGAAATGATTTTTTCATACATCATTTCCCAAAACAATAATATCAAACGAATTCAAAAAATCATTGAATCTCTTTGCAAAATTGGAAGTTTAACAAATGAAGGATTTTATGCCTTTCCAACCATTTCACAATTATCTTCAAAACCACTTGAATTTTATCAGTCACTATCTGCTGGATATCGCGATAAATTTTTAAAGCAAACAGCCGATTACCTATCAAACATTAATCTTGAAGAAATTAAATCAAAAACAACAGATGAAATTTATGATTTTTTAATTTCACTTCAAGGTGTTGGACCAAAGGTTGCAAGTTGCATCTTACTTTTTGGATTTCACAAAATGGATAAATTTCCAGTCGATACTTGGCTTGAACAAGTATATTATAACCATTTTTCAAATAACAAATTATCAAGACCAGATATTCAAAAATATTTTGAATCAATTTTCAAAGAAAATTCAGGAATTGCTCAGCAATATATGTTTTATTATGAAAGAGAAAGAAAAAACTAAGGTTTTCACCTTAGTTTTTTTAATTACCAAACACTACTGTTGTGTATGTGTTTTTAGAAATTTCACCAACTGTATCCATCATTTTTTGAAGTTGCGAACAAGCTTCAATAGCCATACCAATACTGGTTGATGATGAAAGTGGCATTTTAAATCTATTTATAAATCTTTCAAATTTATCAATAAGAGCTTCATATTCTGCTCTATTCATCATTGAAACTTCTTTTTCCAAATCTCTCATAAAATCAAGTTTAAATCTTTCAAACATATCATTTGCCTCATTAATCTTAGAAATTCTTTCCATTTCTTTTTCATTTGGCTTTGCTTCAGTGCGAACAATTTCAACTTGTTTTTCTTTTGAAGCAGCAGCAAGTTCTGCTTGTTTTTCTCTAACCATATCACTGTAATCAATACAAGCAAAATCTGTAGACAAACAATGTAACATTTCTAAGCAATTATCAATATCAAATCCACTATTTTCTTCAACAGAAAGTTCTGAAATTGCCTTAACCAAAACATCTTCGATTTTCTTATTCATAATTGCAATTGTTAGAATAAAATTATCTTTATCAATTTTCTTATTCATAAGTTTTTCAATTTTTGCAGCTTCTGAAAGAACTGAATATGCCGCAATCATAAACTTGTGAACTATGGCATATCTTTCAACATTTGTTTTAAATCTTGGTCCAAGTTCTTTAATATATTTATCAGGATTTTTTGCAAGACCCTCAAACTGTCTATAAGAAATCATCAATTCACTAAGAGCATTTCTCATACCTTCTGCAGTTTCAAAATTATGTTTTTGTCTTGCATATTTTGTGTCAACAGTCAAAAATGAAATAATAGTGCTATGACTCATTAACATTTGCATAATTTCTCTGGTATATCTTCCAACAATTTTGCTTTCACTTTCTTTTAAACCTTCAACAGTTGCCATTTCATAGATTTGTTTTTTTAACATAAAATCCTCCCCTTAAATTTTAAATTAGTCATTTCCATAAACACTAATTGTATATGAATTTTTTGAAATTTCAGTAACATAGTCCATCAATTTATTAATTTGCGAATATGCTTCTTTTGCCATTCCAATAGTTGCAGAATTTGAAAGTGGTGGCTGAAATCTTTTTACAAATCCAGCAAACTTAACATCAATAAAATATCTATACATATCTCTTGTTGATTGTGGAACTTGTTTTTCTAAATCTCTCATAAAATCAACACAAAGTTGATTATATAAATCATTTGCTTTATTAATCCATTCAATTCTTTCTTGTTCTTTTGGACTTATTTGAGAAGCAATAGCAGCCGGTTTAACCGCAACCGTTTGTTTTTTCACATTTTCTTCTTCTAAAACCATTGTTTTATATTGTTCAACAGACTGAATATTTGTTTTAAAATTATTAATGAAATCTGATAACATAATATCAAAACCAGGTCCAACAACATACAAGTTATCAATCTTCTCAAATGAATTTTCCAACAATTCCGCTATCTTTTTATTATATTCACAAGCAATTTTCAAAAATTCTAAGTCACTCAATTTTTTATCTAAGCAAACTTTTTCAGCCTTAACAGCAATTGGAAAAATGAGTGAAGCATTATTCATGAATTTTAAAAATTGTCTAAAAGAAGCTCTGTTTTCTTCGGTTCTAAACACAATATATCCACCATCTTCGTTTCTTGCAACAGCTGTATCCATTTCTCTTCCAAAGTTTTTTAAATCACCATGCAAAATTTGAACATTGCTAGTATAATCTTTGATTGTAGATGGTCGTGAAACTTTTCCTTTTGACATTGCAACCGCAAGAACAACCGGGTTAGAAACAATAAGTTTATAAATGCTAATAGCAACATCATTGATAAGCAATCTCTCAAACTCTCTAAAATCTTTTTCACCAAAAGCAATATCTTTTTCTTTTGGTGGATAATCAAGAGTGTCTCCAAACAAGTTTTCAATTGCACCATTTGAAACATGTTGACCAACTTGATTAATTGCAAATCGTATTAAATCATTAATATTAATATCTTCCATAAAATTCTCCCCTTGACACAAAAAATATTTTAACACAAAAATTAATGATTGTAAATAGCAAAATTTTTCAAAAGAAAAAGACCACAATCTTGTGATCTCTTTTAATATTCTTAATTTTATATTAACAAATAACTTCTGGACTTTCATGAAGTGAATGAATTTGTGCAGCCATATTGCTCAAATAGAACACTTCAAAAATCTTATCGTCTTCTGAATACATTTTTCTAAGTTCAGGATTAGCATCAAGCATAGCCTTTTTTGCTTCTACTCTATAATCAAAGACAATCTTTCCGCTAACTCTAATCCATCTTTCATCTGAAATTTGTGCACAAAGTTCAATTTTTGGAGAAACCATCATTTGTTTAAATGCAGATTTATGATTGTTTGTGTAAAAATAAACTTTATCATCAAATTCAACAACAGCATTATATGGTCTAACTCTTGGTTGATCTTCATCAACAGTTGCAAAGAAAAATGTTTTTGCTTGTCTTAAAATTCTTACAATTCTTTCATTATTTCCGTTCATAATATTTCCTCACTTTTATAAAAATATAATAACATTACCCGCAACAAATTGACAACTAAATTTTATAGTAAAATAAATAAATTAACAAACAATTATTTATAACGGAAATAAAAAAAACGAAGCATCCGCTTCGTTTTATAAACTAAACATTATTCAGCTGGAACAACTGATACTTTCTTTTTGTTTTTGCCAAATTTTTCAAATTTAACAACACCATCAATTTTTGCATAAAGAGTATCATCATCACCAATGCCTACATTTTCGCCTGGATGAACATTAGTTCCTCTTTGACGAACAATGATGTTTCCACCTTTAACTGTTTCACCAGAATATTTTTTAACACCAAGTCTTTGAGCATTTGAGTCACGGCCGTTTCTTGTTGAACCACCACCCTTATGGTGAGCAAATAACTGGATATTCATAAACATTGTCATAAGTTTTTAACCTCCAATTCAATATAGTCAGAAAAACTTTCATATAAGTCAGAGATTCCACAAAGCATTGTATCCAAAATTGCACAAGCTTGTAAATCTTGTTCACTAGATAGTTTTTCAGGTAAAGTGAATCTTAAATAACCTGCATCATCATCTCTTTTCATATCAAGCTCAATCATAACAATCATCAAGAGCCCAAGCACTGCAGTTTGAACAATGCTAGAAAGTGATGCACAAACTATATCTTCACCTTTCTCTCCGTAGTTAGTGTGACCATCACATTCAACTTCGAAGATTTTGTTTTTTCTTTTACTAATAACTACTTTTGTCATTTTGTCTTACCACTTCACTTAATTATTTTTCAATTGAAACAACTTTAAGTTTTGTGTATGGTTGACGATGACCTTGTTTCTTACGAACATTCTTTTTAGCTTTGTATTTGTATACAACAACTTTCTTTTCTTTACCGAATTCAAGAACTTCGCAGATAGCTTTAGCTTTCTTTCCATTAGCAGAAGCAATTTCAACTTTATCGCCATCAGCAACAAGCAAACATGGAAGTTCAACTTTGTCACCAACTTGTGCTTCAATCTTTTCTGCTTTGAAATATGTGTTTGGTTCAACTTTATATTGTTTTCCACCAACTTCAACAATAGCGTACATTAAATTTTCCTCCTCTCTCCAGTCTCACTGCGAAGGTGTATAACTGAGTTATAACTTGATTTTTTCACAATAAAAAAATACCTTTTGCAAGTGGCACGAATATAATTTAACACTTTTAAACCACATTGTCAAGATATTTATAAATAAATATTAAATTAAATTCTGATCGTGATACAAGTCAATTTCGGAAATTTTATCACAAACTAATCCCTTTTTATCAATAAAAACAAAATTGAAAAAATGACTATCATCAATAAACTTAAACAACTTAAAATATTCTGTTTCTTTTGAAACATACACAGTTTTTTCAATTAACCCCTTTTGAATTGATTTTAATTTTTTCATTGCAAATAGTTCCCTTTTATATCCCGTGTCTTTTCCATTTAAAAATGAAAGTCTTGCAAGATTTATAATCACGAAACCAAATGTGAAATTATACTCAAAAAAGAACGACATTAAAAACAAAACAAAAAGCAAAATTATCGTAACAAATGAAATAACTTTAACCTTTTTTACTGCCTTAAATCTAAAATATTTTTTTGATAAAATTGCAAGTATAATTCTACCAAAATCAAGTGGAAAAACTGGCAGCAAATTAAAAATTAAAATTGATAAATTTACAAGCAAAATGTCATTTAAAAATATAAAACTTTCAGGATAAAACCAAAAAGATAAATAGCAAAAAATGACCATTAAAAAATTAAAAAATGGACCGGCTAAAATTATCTTTATTTCATCATTAAATAAAAAATCATCATAACCTTCAAGTGCCGCACCAAAAAATGTAAAATGAATTTTCTTTGGCAAATAACCCAATTTTTTAGCAACAAAAAAATGACACAGTTCATGAATCGAAATAAAAATTGCAAAATAAAAATACAACAAAATTTCATCCAAAAAAATCATAAGCACAAATAACAAAATAAAAGAAAAATCAAACTTCACATTTATTGCCATTTCTCTGTTTTTTCGCAATTTTCTGTTATTTTTATTGAATTTTATATTCATTTTATAATATATATGCAATTTTTTTGCTAAAAATTCATATTTGAATTATCAACCAAACCAGCATACTCAAACACAATTTCACCACTTTTATTAATTGAAATTTTTGCAACGGATTTTATTTTTTCAACCCTAAAATTTTCTTCTAAAATTAAATTTATATTTCGTTTAATTCTTTCGCAAACAGATGACTCATTATAATAATTTTCCCTTTGAATATCTTCTTTGATTTTATTAATCTTAAACCTATTATTCATATTTAAAATACCTCAGTTTTCTAAAACATCCAAACAACCCTTTATAGTTTTTATAAATATCAAATTTAATATTTTTATTTGTTATAATATTATAACTTAATAATTTATAATATTTATTTAAAATATTTTCATTTTTTAAAAAAACTTTACTCTTGTTTTTATATACTTTTGGAATGGAAAAAAATATATCAAATTTCAAAATTTCTTCTATTTCTTTTTCTTTAAAACATTTCCCTTTGAGTGATTTTATTACTCTAAGTTTATTCAAGATTACTTTGACAGATAAAACTGATTTTATTAATTTTAATCCATTTAAAATTTTATATAAATTTTTAATTGAAACTTCATCGTCATCACTAATTATATATGCTTCAGAAATTACAGTTATCAAACCTTCATATATTCTCCTATCGAAGTTATTTAAATCAATTACAATATAATCAAATTTTTCTTTTATTTCATTAATAAAATACCTTATTAATTTCAACATAGCATAATAATCAAAATTAACAGCATTGGTTTTAATAAAATATAAATTTCTTGAATATTTATTCAATACTGCTGACATTGAAAACCGTCCACTCAAATAACCACAAAGATCAACAGAATCACCTCTTTCAAATTTAAGACTCAAATTATTTATATTAAAATATGAATCTATAACACAAACCGATTGCCCCATCTTTGAAATCTCTTTAGACACATTAAAAACAATCTCTGTTTTTCCAATCCCACCCCGTGAAGACAAAAATCCAATAATTCTACACATATATTCATATTAACCAAACAAAGTTCTATTTGCCGTACAAAAATATCACTATTACTGTCTGTTTTTGATAAAATCTAAAATTTTATGTATTTGTGGTTGTATATAACGAAAAAAATATTATATAATTATGCTAGTGAGGTATATATGTCAACAAGTTACATTGGAATAAAGTTGGGTTCAACAACAACCTATATCTATAAGCCAGGAAATGGTATTGTTTTAAGAGAAGCAAGTTTAATTGCCGTATCTTCAAGTTTAAAATATAGAGAATCAAGAGCTATTGGCAATGATGCAAAAAAACTAATTGGAAGAACTCCTGAAAACATAAGAATTTATTCGCCTATTTTAAATGGAACAATACAATATGAAGAGTTCGCAATTCAAATGCTTAAAGGCTTTTTAAAGAAAGTTTTTCCTTATAAAAAAATCGGTCAAAACATAAAAGCTGTCTTATGTGTCCCTCTTGGAATTTCTCCAGCCGAAAAGAAACAATTAGAAATCGTATGCTTCAAAGCTGGTATTGCAGATGTATTCTTAATTCCAGACATAATCTGTTATGCCCTTGGAAACGGAATTGACATAAAAAGTGAAACCTCTCAACTTATTGTTAATATTGGCGGTGATACAACCAATATTGCAACCGTTTCAAATTACTCAATTATAAAAGGCTACAACTTTGCAATTGGTGGCGAACTCATCAATATCGCAATAGCAAAATATATTGAAGAAACATACAATATATCAGTAACACTTGAACAAGTTGACAAACTTAAACTCGAAATATGTTCATTGTTTGACAATTATGCCGCTTCAATGGAAATCACAGGCATCAACAAACTCACCCAAGAAAAAACAAAGGTTTTAATTAAATCTTCTGAATTATATCCAATTGTAAAATATTATTATGGAAAAATTGCTGATGCAATCAATTCAATAATACAAGAAGCAGACCCAACCATTATTGAAGACATTTCAAAAAATGGCATCTACTTCTATGGCGGTTCAACAAGAATTGTTGGTTTAGAAAGATTTATGTCAGAAAAAACAAAGTTCAGAATTCACTTCTCCAACATTTCAAAATCAAATATCGTTGGCACCGGTGAACTTATTAAATACCCTCAACTTTTAAAACGAATTTTAAAAAATAATTAAAATAAAATTAACTCTTTCCCGCCCATTATTTCAAAATTTTATAAATATTGACTTTTTATTAAATTTTTGTTATAATGTTCTAGCATGGATAGAGTTTTTTTATCTATCAAAAATTAATTATGTTTCTAAGGGAGTGGAAATATGATTTCAAAGAAAGAAAAAAAAGTTATTTTAATTAGTGCAATTTCATTAATTTTGGTTGCGGTTATTGCAATTTCCGCTGTTTTTATCATCAGAAGCAAAACTAAAAAAGGTTCAGATGCAACACCACCACCTGTTCAATCAAGTCCGGTTACTTTTGACTCAAACTCATCAAACAAAGACATTGCCCTTGGCAATATTCCTTATGAGTATAACAACTTTTATATTTTTAAATCTGTTTATTTAAGTTTGGAAACCAACTTGAGTCATAAAGAAAAACAAGCTTTGTTTTATAATGAAGGTGTTAGTGACTTAAATGGCTTATCTGATAAAATTAAACAGTCATTAGCAAATAAAGCGAAAAATGGTGAAGTGTTATGTCTTCAAAATGGAAATATCAACACAACAACATTAATCAAAACTGAAGAACCTGTTGTTAAAAATGCTGGAACTTATGTCGGAAACAAAGATTTAGCTCTTGTTATTGATAGTGAAACAAAAGAACAATATTACATTTCATTAACCAATAAAAATAAAGACTCTGCAACAACAGCATCAAATATGGCAAATTCATCATCACCTGCTGGAACATCTTTATTTGTTTTCAAAAAATTATACAGTCCAGAAAATCCTGAACTTGCATTAATCAATATTACAATCGAATATGAAATATATGTTGAAGAAGAACCATTTAATCCTGGTGACTATGACATAGATATTGACAATATTTAAGGAGTTTTTAAATGAAACATTTAATTTCTAAAATTAAAATTTGTTTATCAATGGTTTTGGTGTTAAGCATTTCTATTTTTTCACTTACTGCCTGTTCTAAAAAAGAAGATACAACCGAAACAACATCAACCCCATCAGCAACAATCAGTGACACAACAACATTACCACCAGTGGCAGAAGAAATTACAGATAAAGATGAAACCGAAGATAAAAATACAGAAACCAACCAAACACCTGTTTCTATCGAATCTGGAATTTACACATTTGCAAACCCAAATTTAACATTTGCAAACATATATTATGAATCTGCATCAAATTTAACTGAACATTTTGATACAAATGGAATCAATGGTGTTGGTGCAATTGTTAAAGATTTAGGTTTTTATGAATTTGCAAAAAATACAACCTGTCACACTGTTAGCGATACAAACTATAACAAAGCTGTTGGCATTGTTAAAACTGAAAATAGTTTAACATTAACCCACTATTATTTCACAGCAGAAAACACAATTTCACAACTTGGCGATTCAATTATCTATTCTATTGTTGATGGTATTATTGAAAAGCAAGAAAATCAACCAATTGTTACAATTAATGAAAAAACAAATTCTATTTCTATTCTTTATCCATTTAGCTATACTGATAGCAATACAGATGAAATTGTTTATTCTCCATTATTTGTTCAAGCAGATTTAAACAAATTCAACAACTATTCAATCAATTCACAAGAAACAAAAAAATATGTGTATGTTGAAAATTCTGCTAAACTTGAATCTTCAAATACATTTATCAATAAAGAAAGCTGCATTTTGGCTCTTGCAAAAATTTTCTCTACTGACAAAGATTCAGTTCTTTCAACAATTTCAAATATGGTTTTAAACTTCACAGCAGACAACTTATTGTTCATCAACACAAATGAAACTACAACTATGTTTACCGAAAAAATTGATAACCAAACAACATATATAGTTTATGAAGATTTAACCCTTGTTGTTTCAAATGAAATTTATGATTTTGAATCAAATAGTTCAACAATTAATATTTCTATTAAATTATCAGAAACTGACACTTTTAAATGTGAATTTGAAAATAAATAAAAATTACCCACACAGTCTTGTGTGGGTTTTATTTTTCAAACAAAAAAAAGAAGCAAAAATTGCTTCTTTTTTATTGTTATAAAATTTCAAGTTTCTTATGGAAAATCTTTTCAAAATCTCTTCCAATTTCCATACCTCTTTGAATTTCAAATGTAGCATCAGCAGTTGTAACAGTTTTCATAATAACCGAATCACCCAAAATGTCACAATTGATATCAATAATCAAATTATTCTTTGTTCTATCAAAACATTCAGCAAGTCTTAAAATAATTCCAAGTTTCTTTGTTGCATCAACATCATCAACTGTTAAAATTCCATTATACTTTGCCCAGTCAGACATTTTTAAATCACCACCTGAGTGAAGCGAAGCAACAAAACTTGCCAAAATCAATTCTCTGTGAGTTAAACCATAAATTTCACTATTAAGCACAACTTCAAATGAATGTTGAGCATGATTTTTATAACTAATTCTCTTACCAACATCGTGCATATATGATGCAACTCTCAACACTTTCACATAACCTCTTGGAAGTTTATGCAAAACTCTAAGTTGCTTAAATAAGAGCATTGACAAATTATAAACTTGTTCATTGTGTTTTGTTGAATCTGCTTCATATTCAGCAGTTTGTGCCATAACTGAAAAACCAACAATATCTGAATTTGGTTTTTCAATTGTAGTTGGTGTAACAGAATTGAAAAGCAACCCTTCAACAAGTGATCTTGTTGTGATTGTTGTTGTTTCTCTTTGAATTTCATCAGAGATGGTTTTAATGATTTCAACAGCATATGCAAACACATCTGCTCTTGGCTCATGAAGATGTTTTAATCTCTTATTTTCATTAAGCTCAAGTGCTTTAAGTTGATTTAAAATATGTTCGATATCAGCAGTTTTCATTTGATATCCATCATCTTTATCAAGTGGATATTTTGTATAAATTCTATCCATTCTTGAAAGGTCTTCAAAATATGTTCCATTTCCAACAAACACATATTCTGGCTCAATTGTTTTTATCCAATCAAAATCAGAAAGTTGTGATTTGATATATTTT
>JAZRNH010000020.1:0-18183 GCA_045648025.1 Clostridia bacterium | reverse complement strand
AAAGATTGGTGTTAAAACTGTTGCCACAAACGATGTGCACTATCTTGAAAAAGAAGATTCTGTTGCACAAGATATTTTGATGTGTGTCAATATGAAAAAGACTGTTGATGATCCAGACAGAATGAAGTTTGACACTGATGAGTTTTATTTTAAAACTTATGAAGAAATGAGACAGATTTTTGATGAAGAGTCTGTGTTAAACTCTCTCGAAATTATGGATAAGTGTAACTATAATTTTGAGTATGGTCATTATTTGTTTCCAAGATATATTCCTGAAAATGGCGATGACCCAATGACATTTATTAGAAAACTCATTGACCAGGGTGTTAAAGAAAAATATCCAGTGGTTACTGAAGAACTTACTGAAAGAATTGAGTATGAACTTGGTGTTATTTCTAGAATGGGATTCATTGAGTATTATTTGATTGTTTGGGATTATATTAATGCTGCTAGAAATATGGGAATTTCGGTTGGTCCCGGAAGAGGTTCTGGTGCAGGTTCAGTTATTGCATATTTAATGGGAATTACTCAACTTGATCCACTTAGATTTGGTTTATTCTTTGAAAGATTTTTAAACCCTGACCGTGTTTCTGCACCTGATTTCGATGTTGACTTTGAAGATTGCAGAAGACAAGATGTTATTGAATATGTAAGACAAAAATATGGAAGCGAAAGAGTTATTAAAATTATTACTCTTGGTATGATGGCTGCAAAAAATGCTATCAAAGATGTTGGAAGAGCAATGAGAGTTCCATATTCTGAAACTGATAAAATTACAAAAGCTATTCCAAACACTGTTGGCAGACCTTATATTTTGAAAAAGGTTTTTGGTTTTTATAAGGCAAAACCTGGAGCAAAAGATGCGGGAAGAGAACATGAGTATGTTGTTCAAGAACTTGTTGATCTTTATAACAACAACCCACAATTGAAGCAGGTTGTTGATATAGCTATCAAGCTTGAAGATATGCCAAGACAGCCATCTGTTCACCCTTGCGGTGTTATTATTGGTAAACAGGCACTTGATGATTTTGTTCCGCTTTCAAGGTCAGGAGAGGAAATCACAACTCAATATAACGGTGGTCAAATGGAACATTTGGGACACCTTAAAATGGACTTTTTGGGTCTTTCAAACTTATCCGATATTAAATTTGCAATCCAATATGTTAAAGAAAATAGAGGAATTGATATTTCATTTGATAAAAACACCTATGATGACCCAGATGTATTTAAAATGATTGCTTCGGGCAACACCACAGCAGTATTTCAGCTTGAAAGTGGCGGTTTCCAAAAATTTATGAAGGAACTCAAACCAACTTGTCTTGAAGATATTGTTGCGGGAGTTTCGCTTTATCGTCCAGGCCCAATGGATACTATTCCTGATTTCGTTCACAATAAACACCATCCAGAAGATGTAACTTATGTTGACCCAAGACTTGAGCCAGTTTTAAACTATACTTATGGTGTTATTGTTTATCAAGAGCAAGTTATGAAAATTGTTCAGGTTCTTGCTGGTTACACTCTTGCAAGAGCGGATGCTGTTAGAAAAATGATGGGTAAGAAGAAACTTAAAGATCTTCAAAAAGAAAGAGATGTTTTTGTTAATGGTTGTCCATCGATTTTAGGAAAACCTGCTGTTGAAGGTTGTGTTAAAAATGGTGTTCCTGCTGATGTTGCTAATGCTCTTTGGGATAAAATGGAAAAATTTGGTTCTTATGCTTTCAATAAATCACATGCTGCAGCATATTCATATGTAACTTATCAAACAGCATATATGAAGTATTATTTCAGACCAGAATTTTTGACTGCAACTTTAAACAATAGAATTAATAAATCTGATGACCTTAAAAAATATTTGGCTTATGCAAAGAGTGAAAATATTTCAATTCTTCCACCAGATATTAATGAATCAAAAACATTGTTTTCTGTTAAAGGTGAAAATATTAGATTTGGACTTTCTGCGATTAAAGGTATTGGTGGAAATATTTGTGACCAAATTATAGATGAAAGAACAAAGAATGGACCTTATAAATCACTTGAAAACTTTTTAACTAGAACTGTTGAATTTGGTTTGAATAAAAGACTTATTGAAGGTTTTATTTATTCGGGTGCATTTGATTGTTTTGGAAAGACAAGAAGCCAACTTATTGCTGTTTATGAAACTGCAATGGCACAAGCTGCAAAAGATGCAAAATCAAAACTTGCAGGTCAATTTTCAATGTTTAGTGATATTATGGCGGGAGATGATGCTATTACTATCACTTATCCAAATGTAAAAGAATATGATACTATGGAAAAACTTAAGAAAGAAAAAGAAATCTGTGGTATTTATATTTCAGGAAGTCCACTTGATGATTATATGTCACAAATAATGGAATTTAGTTTTAATTCATCAATGATTCAAGAGGGTGACACAGAAAACGAAGAAAGTGAATTTAACAATAACCGTGACTTTGTTAGTGATATCAAAGATGGTATGACTGTTGAGTGTGGTGGGGTTATTACCGAAGTTAAAAAGATTATGACAAAACAGGGTAATAAACCAATGGCTATTATCAATATCGAAGATATTTATGGCGAATTTAGCTGCATGGTATTTAATAAAATATATGAAGTTGAAGCAGAAAATTTAACAACAGACAGAATTGTTAAAATTAATGGAAGGTTGTCAATAAGAGTTGGTGATAAACCTATTGTTTTGGTTGAAAAAATTGATTATTTAGACCAAAAACCAACAACTGCTTCAGCGGTTTCAACCGATGCTGATTCGCAAGTGTTTGGTGATAAGAAAAAGTCGGAAGAAAAGGTTCCAACTGTTTATTTGAAGTTTGATTTAGGAAATCAAGAACTTGTTGATACAATTCAAGATATCATTTCTTGTTATCAAGGAAAGAGTCCTGTTATTGTTCAATATTTAAATAAACTTTATCCGCTTCCAATGAAAGCAAATCCAACAACTTCGTTTATTGCTGAAATATCAGAAGTTATTGGAAGTAATTGTATTAAGATAATGTGATGCGGGTTTATTTAGTTGCTTTTTTGATTTTAAACGAATAATATATAACTAGAAAAAGGAGAATGTTATGAATAATATAGCAGTGCTTACAAGCGGTGGCGATAGTCCTGGAATGAATGCTTGTATTCGTTCGGTTGTTAGATATGGAATTTCGCAAGGCTTAAAAGTTTATGGTGTTAGAAGAGGTTATGCTGGACTCATTGATGACGATATTGTTTTAATGACTGAAAGATCAGTTGGAAACATTATTCATGTTGGCGGAACAATTTTAAAGACCGCTAGATGCAAAGAGTTTATGACAGCTGAAGGTGTTGACAAAGCCGTTGAAAATTTGAAGAAAAGAAACATTGATGGTGTTGTTGTTATTGGTGGTGATGGAACACTTAAAGGTGCAAGAGAACTTATTAATAGGGGAATCTTAGTTGCTGGTGTGCCTGGAACAATTGATAATAACTTATATTACACAGATTATACTCTTGGTTTTGATACAGCAGTTAACACAGTTGTTGACCTTGTGAACAATGTGAGAGATACTTCAATGTCACACGACAGAGTTTCAATTGTTGAATGTATGGGTGCAGGTTGTGGCGATGTTGCACTTACTGCAGGTCTTGCAGCTGGTGCCGATGTTATATTGGTTCCAGAAGTTAAGTGGAGCATTGATGATGTTTGCGAAAAACTTGCAAATGCAAAAAAACATGGAAAAGAGTGTAGTATTATTGTTCTTTCTGAACATGTTTGCGACCCAAATGATCTTGCAAAAATGATTTCAGTTAAAAGTGGAATTGAATGTCGTTCAGTGATTTTGGGACATGTGCAAAGAGGTGGAAAGCCTACTGCATTTGACAGAAATCTTGGAACAAACTACGGTGCAAAAGCTGTTGAAAGATTGATGCAAGGCGAATGTGGTGTGGTTGGTTACAAAGCAGGAAAGTATATTTTTGTTCCAATCAACGATGCATTTAATGGAAATAGAAAGTTTAATATTGACGAATATATTTTGGCTCAAAGATTAAGTTTCTAAAAATGAAAATCTTTATAAAGTTCGATAAAATGGGGTGTTATGAGAAACATAATACCTCATTTTTCATTGATTTTGTTCAATTTGAAATAAATTAAACACTATTAATTTGTTTGGTTTTAAATTTTTATTATGTTACAATTATTTAAGTAATATAAACAGAGGTATATTATGAAAGTTAATGTTTTAGGAACAAGTTGCACTTGGTTTAAAAGAAACAATACTAGCTATATTATTGATGATAAAATTGTTTTAGATGTTCCTGCAGGAAATTATAAACTTATTAATAGAGAAGTTGATATTCATAGTTTAGATTGTGTGATTATTTCACACTTTCACACAGATCATTTTGCTGATATGCATATCATTGCTACTAGAATTATGCGAAGAGCAGAAAGAGAAGAAAAGTTTAAAATTTATGCACCACATGGTGTGCTTGAAAAACTTCTTGCTTTTAACAAACTTATGTATGGTGGACCAGATGAATGCAGTGCAGAAGATTTAACAAGATATATTGAATTTATTGAGCTTGAAGATGGCTTTGAGTTTGAAACAATGGGTTATAAGGTTAAATCTCTTTTGATGAATCATGGTCAACCAGAAACATTTGGTTTTATTTTTACTGACAAAGATGGAAAGGTTGTTTCATTTTCAGCTGATACATCAATGTGTGACAATGTGCATAAATTGCTTGAAAATGCTGATTTTGCATTTGTTGAAATGTCTGATTTAAAACCGTCAAGAACACATCTTGGAGCAGATGAATTTGTTGAACTTTCAAAACAATATAAAAATGTAAAAATGTTTCCAGTTCATACTTCTGACAGGGCTCAAGAGTTTGCAATTGAAAATGGTTTGAATTATTTAAATGATGGAGATATTTTAGATTTATAGGGGATAATTATGTCTGAATGGATTAAAAGCTTGTTTGTTGCGATTTTTGGTGAACATTCTGGAATTGCAACATTTATTATATCAATGATTCCAATTGTTGAACTTAGAGGGGCAATACCTTTTGGTTCTGCAACTGGGTTTTGGGGTGAGAGTGCTCTTGAACTTTGGCAATCACTTTTGATTTCACTTGCGGGAAGTTCGCTTGTTTGTATTATTTTAACCTTTATGTTTTGGCCAATTTTTAAGTGGCTTAAACACACCAAAGTTTTCAAAAAGATTGCTTTGTGGGTAGAGAAGAAACTTAATAAAAATGCTGAAAATATTAACAATAAAGTTAAAACTGAAAAAGATGCAAAAAAAGTTAAATGGTTAAAATTGATTGGTGTTTTTGGTTTTGTTGCTATTCCACTTCCGCTTACAGGTGTTTGGACAGGAACTTGTCTTGCACTCTTTATCGGACTAAACAAAAAGGAAACAATGACAACTGTTATTTTGGGCAATATTATAGCAGGTTTATTGATGACATTAATTTCATATTTCTTTGCAGATAACACAATGATTGTTTTCTATGCATTTTTTGTGTTGGTTGGTGTTTTTATTTTATATGGAGTTATTCGTTCTATTATTAAAAAGGTTAAAAACAAAAAACAAAAGACTGAACAAACAGAATCAGTTGTTGAAACTTTAGAAACTGAAACCACAGAAAAAGAAGAAGATGTTGAATCTCAAAATTCTGAAGAAGTTGTTGTTGAAGAAAAAGATGAAGATAGTTCATCAATTGAAGAAACCGCGGCTGAAACAAAAGAGGAAGGCAAGTAATTTTAACAAATTAAAAAGATGACAAATTTGTCATCTTTTTTTTACGATAATTTTTTCAATAAGTGATATTATGCCATACATAACACCCGATAAAATGCAGAGTATAACGATTGCTGTCATCACAAGGTCTAATTTAAAAACTTGTCCGCCATACACTAAAAGATAGCCAAGTCCAGCTTTGCTTGAAAGGTATTCTCCCATAATAACACCGACCCATGCCATACCTAAATTTATTTTAAGAGTAGATATAAAATTTGGAAGGGTGGCAGGTATTATGAGTTTTGTTAAAATCTGAAATTTGTTTGCGGACATAGATTTCATAAGCATAATCTTTTCAGAAGAAACTGAAAGGTAGCCGCCAAGAAGGTTGATGGTTGTGATAACAACACAAATGAGTATGCCCATTGTAACAATTGCAGATGTTCCAACACCAACCCAAATGATGATTAGCGGTCCAAGTGCAATTTTTGGAAGACTGTTAAGCACAATTAAGTATGGTTCTAAAACTCTTCTAATCGGTGAAAACAAGTATAAAATAATTGCTATTGCTGCACCAATTATTGTGCTTAATGAAAAAGCCAATATAGTTTCGTTTACCGTTACAAAAATGTGATTAAACAAGTTTCCTGAATTGTATAAGTCAATTGTTTGCTTAATTATTCTGGAAGGTGAAGATGTTATAAATGGGTCAATTAAATTTAGTCTTGCAGAGATTTCCCAAAATGATATTATTGAAACTAATAAAAGAATTCGAAATAAGTGAATTAAAAATGTTTTTAACCGCTCTCTTTTTAGATATTTTTGTCTTGAAGGAGAAAGTGGTTTTTTGTTGGTTTTTATTTTAATTCTCTTCATTGAAGTTCCTCCCATAGTTCTTTGAAATATTCGTTAAATTTTGGATTTTCTCTGCGGTTTAGGGGAGTTAGAGTTTTGTCAAAATCAAGAGTAATGATTTTTTTGATTTGTCCCGGTCTTTTTGTTAAAACTAAAATCCTGTCACTCATTGAAATTGCTTCAGATATATCGTGGGTTACTAAAATTGCAGTTTTGTTTTCAGATTTGATTATTGAATAAATATCGTTTTGAACGGCTAGTCTTGTTTGATAGTCTAGGGCTGAAAATGGTTCATCTAAAAGCAATAATTTAGGATTTAGGGCAAGAGTTCTAATAAGTGAAACTCTTTGTCTCATTCCGCCAGATAATTCGCTTGGTTTTGCTTTTTCAAAATCTGAAAGCCCATATTTTGCAAGCAGTTGTTTTAAATTTTCAACAGACAAGCAGTTTTTATTTTTATTTATTTTAATACCCACAGAAACATTTTGAAGTACGGTGAGCCATTCAAACAAATTGTCCCTTTGAAGCATATATCCAACATTGGTCGAAACAGTTGTGATGACTTCGTTTTCAATTAAAATTTTTCCACTTGTTGGTTTGATTAATCCTGCAATCATTGAAAGTATTGTGGTTTTTCCACATCCACTAGGGCCAACAATGCTTATGAATTCACCCTTATAAACCCCTAATGAAATATTTTTTATAGCTTCTGTTTCTGCAAGTTTGGTTTGGTATGTTAAACTTATGTTTTGTAGTTCTAATAATTTATTCAATTAATTCCTCCTTTGGAGAAAAAAACAAAAGAAAATTAAATTTCATTTGCAATTGTATTGTCAACTACTTTTGAAAATTCAACAGATTCTGTGATGGTTCCTGCATTTTTGAGAACCGCAAGTAATCTGGTAAATGAATCTTTTGACATTGCAGGAGTTGTTGACCATGCATCAATTTCTAGATATTTTTCAACAGCAATTGCAAGTGCCTCTTCGCTTGTTCCGTCAAAAGATGGTTTGAGTGCTTTTGCAACTGCGGTTGAATCATTGCTGGTGATATAAAGATAAGCTTTTTTAATTGCAGATAAAAAACCGGTTGCTAAGTCTTTATGTTTTGTTAAAAAACTAGGGTATGCCATAAAGCAGGTGTAAGGAATTTCACCAGAATATTCACCAACAGAGCCAACATAATATCCTTTTCCTGCAGCAACAAATTCTGATGCAGTTGGTTCAAACATTGTGCAATATTCAGCTGTTGTTGATTCAAAAACAGAAACCATCATATTAAATGCAGTGCTTGTGTCAAATGTTGTATTGATTTCGTGATAAACATCAACATTGTTGCAAATCCATTCAAAAGTCATTGCAGGAAGTCCACCATGTCTGCCAATGATTGCAGTTTTTCCAATTAAATCGGTGGCAAAATCAAAATCTTCAACTGGTGTTTTTGAAATTAAAAAGCTACCATCTTTTTTTGTGAGTTGTCCGAAAACAACAGGGTGGTTGGTGCTTCCAGATGCTTCAACATAAACAACGGTTTCGGGACCCATTAAAGCAATATCTGCTGAACCAGAAATTAAAGCGGTCATACTTGCATCGCTGCCACCACCATTTGTGAGTTCAATTTCAATACCTTCATCTTTCATATATCCAAGATTGATTGCAACATAAAGTGGGGCATAAAAAACTGAGTGAGTAACCTCATTAACTCTGATAAACCCATTTGCTACAGTGTTCTTTTTTTTGCATCCTACAAATGCAAATGATGAAACAAAACAAAGAAGCATTGCAGAAACAATTGTTATTACTTTTTTCATTATTCCTCCTTTTAATTTTATAAGAAACCTAAAACAGGCTTCTTATATGTCATTTTATGAAGAAATTCCGTTATTTGTGTGCAATATTATATATAAAAACATTTTTAATTTTATTATTTATTTGGTATAATTAATTTGTTATTTGGAGTTATTATGTTTGACAAAAATTCAAAATTTCCTAGATTTTTTATTTTAATGCTTGTTCCAATTGCAATTATTATGCTTGTTGGTATGTTTTTCTCTGCAAAAATTGTGGGTAATGCATATCTTATTGCAGTTGTAATTGCATTTGTATTTTTGCTTTTAGATAAATATTTGGGCGAAAAGTTAACCAATTATAAGCTTTTATATTTCTTGTTAGATTTAATTAATTTGGTTGCAGTTATTGCTATCACATATTACGAATATAAAAACCATACAATGGTGTTGAACATATTCTTAGTCGTGCTTATGGCAGTGCTTGTATTTTTATTGTTTACTGATATTCTTTTGGTTAATAACAAAGATTTTACAAAAAGGGCAACAGTGTTTATTGGTCTTGTAAAACTTGGTGCAATGATTTGCATTTTGACATATTTTTATAATGTGTCAGACTTGTTTTTTGTTATTGATGCTCTTATTTTTGAACTTGCAAACATTACTATTAAAACAGTGTTTGGAACAGTTAAAAAACCAAAGAAAGAAGATTCTAATAATGAATTTGATTTAGTTTCAATAATTCGTTCTACTGAAGAAGAAGGAGATTTAGATTAATGGCTACAAAAACTATTGTTAAACTTGTATTTCTTGTTATTATGACCATTGCAACAGCCATATTTGTTTTTGCAAATAAATTTGCTGAACTTAGAGGAAAAATTAAGAAAGAAGGCAATCAATACACCATTAGCAAATCTGTTGTTAGAGTAAAATTAATTTCATTTTTAGTATTGCTTATTTGTGCATTTATTGCATTTGTAATTTAATTTAAAAGAGGAGAAAAGTTTATGAAGATTTTAATTACTGGTGGACTTGGATATATTGGTTCACACACAACCGTTGAAGTTTTAAAAGAAGGACATGATGTTGTTATTGCTGACAATCTTAGCAATTCAAAAATTGAAGTTTTAGACAAAATTAAAACAATTTCAGGAAAAGATGTAAAGTATTATCAAATTGATGTTTGTGATAAAGTTGCTCTTGAAAATGTGTTTGAAGAAAATCCTGATATTTTTGCAATTATTCATTTTGCTGGATATAAGGCAGTTGGTGAATCTGTTAGAGAGCCAATTATGTATTATGAAAACAATATGATTTCAACATTTAACCTTTTGAATATGATGGATAAATATGGTTGCAAGAACATTATTTTTAGTTCATCTGCAACAGTTTATGCACCATCTGAAGTTATGCCTCTTGATGAAACATTTCCACTTGAAGCATATAACCCTTATGGCAGAACAAAGCTCTTTAATGAATATGTGCTTAGTGATTATCAAAATGTTCATAAAGATTCAAATGTTATTTTGCTTAGATACTTTAACCCAATTGGTGCCCATGAAAGCGGACTTATTGGAGAAGACCCAAATGGTATTCCAAACAACTTGATGCCATATATTTGCAAAGTTGCAGTGGGTGAACTTGATCATCTTAATGTGTTTGGTAATGACTATGACACAAAAGACGGAACAGGTGTTAGAGATTATATCCATGTTGTTGACCTTGCAATTGGACATGTAAAAGCCCTTCAAAAGGTTATTAATGAACCAGATACAGGTCTTAAAACATATAATCTTGGAACAGGTGTTGGATATAGTGTTTTAGACATTGTTAACACATTTAACGAAGTTAATGGTGATTTGGTTAAATATGAAATCACTGCAAGAAGACCTGGTGATATTGGTGAATATTATGCTTCTAGCAAAAAGGCAGAAGTTGAACTTGGTTTCAAAGCAACAAAAACTCTTGCAGATATGTGTAAATCAAGCTATGAATATCAAAAAAACAATAAGAAAAAATAGGTTTGCTATTGAAACTTCTTGATAAAAGGGGTATATTATAGCAGTATTTATTAGATGACGGGAGAACTATACTATGAGTATTATGAAAGAGGAAGGTGCATACACCCCTCAACAGTTTGAAGATGAAATTTATAAATCTTGGGAATCAAGAGGATATTTTAGAGCAAGAGTAAATAAAAATAAAAAACCATTTACAATTGTTATGCCTCCACCAAATGTTACTAGCAAAGCACATGTTGGACATGCTCTTGATATGACTCTTCAAGACATTTTGATTAGATATAAAAGGATGAAAGGCTTTGAGGCTCTTTGGCTTCCAGGAACCGACCATGCAGCTTTGGCAACAGAACATAAGATTGTTGAAAAACTTGCAAAAGAAGGAAAGACTAAAGAATTAATCGGAAGAGATGAGTTTGATAAAGAAGCTTGGGCATGGTATGACCAATATGGAAATGCTATCATTGATCAATTTAAAAAGATGGGCTTTTCTGCTGACTGGGAAAGATATCGTTTTACTATGGACGAAGTTAGCACAAATGCAGTTTTAGAAGCATTTATTAATCTTTATAACAAAGGTTATATCTACAAAGGATCAAGAGAAACAAACTGGTGTGTTCATTGTAAGTCAGTTATTTCTGATGATGAAGTTGTTTATTCAGACGAAGCTGGTTCAATGTGGCACATTAAATATAAATTTGTTGATGGCAGTGGTGAAATCATTGTTGCAACAACAAGACCTGAAACTCTTTTTGGTGATACAGCTGTTGCGGTTAGTCCTGATGATGAAAGATATAAAGACATTGTAGGAAAGAAAGTTATCGTTCCACTTATTAACAGAGAGATTCCAATTATTGCGGATTCTTATGTTGAGAAAGAGTTCGGAACTGGTATGGTTAAAATTACACCTGCTCATGATCCTAATGACTATGAAGTGGGCAAGAGACACAATCTTGACATTATTGAATGTATTTCAAAATCTGGTATTATGACAGACATAACTGGCGATAAATTCAAGGGTTTAGGCTTGTCAGAGGCTAGAGAGAAGGTTGTTGAAGAACTTAAAAAACTTGACCTTTTGGAAAAGATTGAACCATATACACACTCTGTTGGACATTGCGAAAGATGTCACACAGCTATTGAACCAATGATTACAGAACAATGGTTTGTAAAAATGACAGAGCTTGTTAAACCAGCTATTAAATGTGTTGAAGATGGCACACTTAAAATTCATCCAAAGAGATTTGAAAAGAACTATTTCCATTGGCTTAGAAACATCAGAGACTGGTGTATTTCAAGACAAATTTGGACAGGTCACAGAATTCCAATCTATTATTGCAAAGATTGCAAAAATGTTATGGCTTCAAAAACAGCTGTTTCAAAATGTGATAAGTGTGGAAGCGAAAATGTTTATCAAGATCCAGATGTATTAGACACTTGGTTCTCATCTGCACTCTGGCCAGTTACAACTCTTGGTTGGCCAAACAAAAACGAAGACCTTGATTATTTCTATCCAACATCTGTGCTTGTAACCGGTTTTGATATCTTGACTCAATGGGTAACAAAAATGGTTTATATGGGCATTGAATGTAACAAAGCTGTTCCATTTACAAACTGTTTAATTCACGGTCTTGTAAGAGATTCACAAGGCAGAAAAATGAGTAAGAGCCTTGGAAATGGTGTTGATCCACTTGAAGTTAAAAAAGACTATGGTGCTGATACTCTTAGACTTGCTCTTGTTAAAGATATGGCAATGGGTATTGATACTAGATTTAGTCAAAATAAAATTGATGATGCAAGGGCATTTATCAATAAAGTTTGGAATGCTAGTAAGTTTATTTCTATGCACCAAGAAGGTATTGAACTTTTGAATATTGATGAGTTTGAACTTGATGATGTTCAAAAATGGATACTCTTTAAACTTGATGAAATTTCTGAAAATATTTATAAAAACATCGATAACTTTGATGTTGGTGTTGCACTTTCAAATGCTGTTTCATTTACACTTGATGTGCTTTGTGACTGGGCTATTGAACTTTCTAAACCTGCAATTTTTGAAGGTGGAGAAAGAAAACAAAAAATGGTTTCAGTTTTGGCAGTTGTATTTGAACAAACACTTAAATTATTGCATCCATTTATTCCTTATGTAACAGATTATATTTATGACAGATTAAATTTTGTTTCAAGAGCAGAAAACATTATGATTTCTGAATATAAAGATACATCTGCATATAAGAAATTTAAGAAAGAAGCTGCAAAAACAGAAGAACTTGTTGAACTTATCACTGCTATTAGAAAGTTTAAAATTGACAACGGCAAGAAATCTTCTGAAAAGGTTAATTTTGCTACAAAAGAAACTGCTTTTGCAAAAGAACATAAAGCAGCTATTGAAAAACTTGCAAATATTGTTCTTGAATTTAAAGAAGCAGCAGGAAAAACATTGGTTCTTCCAGTTGGCGAATTTGTTTTAGTTGAAGATGAAGTTGATGTTGAAACACAAAAAGCAATTTTGAATAAAGACATTGAAAAGGTTACTTTTGAAATTGAAAGAAGCAATAAAATGCTTAATAATCCAAGCTTTGTTGCAAAAGCTCCAGAGGCTCTTGTTAATACTGAAAAGGCAAAACTTGCTAAAAATGAAGAACTTTTGGCTTCTCTTAAAGCAAAACTTGCAGAAATTCAATAATAATAAAAAGCACCAGAATTATCTGGTGTTTTTTTTGGCAAAATTTGGGCAATTTGTTATTGCAGTTGTGGTTTGTTTGTGATATTATCTTTGTATTAGGAGATATTATGGAAGAAAGAGAATACACAATGGCAGAACTTCTTGCTGAAGAAGATGCAAGACTTGCCGAAGAAGCTAGAAAAAAAGAACAAGAAAGAATTGAATATCAAGAAAAACTTAGAATTGAAAAAGAACAAAAACATCAAGCATATCTTGAGATGAAAGAGCAAAAAAGACTTGAATATTTGGCAGAAAAAGAAAGAAGACATCAAGAATGGCTTGCAGAAAAAGAAAGAAGAGCAAACACATTTGAAGACAAAACTTTAACATGTAAAAAGTGTGGAAAAGAGTGGATTTGGGAAGCCGCTGAACAAAAGTTCTTTAAAGAAAAAGGTTTCTTTAGACCTTCAATGTGCAAAGAGTGCAGAAAGTCTATAAAAACAATCAACAATTTTAGACAATCATAATTATAAAAACACCAAATGTTTGGTGTTTTTTTATTTTTTGATGAACTCAAAACAGAAATTTGACAAACTTCGACAAAATAAATCAAATTGCAACAAAATACAACAAAACAAAAAAATATATTCTTTGCGATTTATAGTTGAAAAATGATAAAATTTTTATGCTGTAACAATAAAGCAAAATATATTTTAAGGAAGTTTTTATGGAAAGAAGTTTAAATTTGCTTATTGCTAATGATAATCATGAAGAATCAAATTCGATTTCTGAAAAACTTACAAAAGAAAATAGTTTATGTTTGGTAGATATTGCGGATAGTGGCGATGCGGCAATTGAGTTGATAAAGTCAAAAGAATATTCGGTTGCAATTATTGATTTAGTGCTTTCAAAAGTTGATGGTTTTGAGGTGATGGAAAAAATTAAATCAACTTATCCAAAAACAAAGATTATTGTTATGTCGGCACTTTCTAGTGATGTGTTTATTAATAAAGCAATGAATCTTGGGGCAGACTATTATATTCTTAAACCTGCAACTGCTGATATTGTTGCAAAAAGAGTTGCAGATTTAACAAGTGAAACAGTTGTTAAAGTGGGTTCACCATTAATCAAATCTGAAGAAAAAGGATTAGAAGAAAAAATTACTAATATCTTTATTACAGTTGGAATTCCTGCTCATATTAAAGGATATCAATTTTTGAGAGAGGCAATTAAACTTGCTATGGAAAATCCTGATATAATAAATTCAATCACAAAAAGATTGTATCCATCTATTGCCGAGAAATTTGACACTTCGCCATCAAAGGTTGAAAGAGCAATTAGACATGCAATTGAAGTTGCTTGGAATAGGGGAAAGATTGAAAACATTAACAGTATATTTGGACTTACTGTTTATGCTAATAATGAAAAACCTACAAATGGCGAATTTATTGCACTTGTTGCGGATAAAATGCTGTTAAATGTTTAATAAAATTTATAATAAAAGTGGTTAATCACTTTTATTTTTATTTTGCAGCGAATTTTTTGATAATTAGTGGACTTTTTGGGGGTATTTGAGTAGAATAAATGGCGAAAGTAATAAAGGAGAAACTAGATTATGGATATTTATGTTAATGACGAAGAAACATTACTCGCCAAAATCAAACAAATAAAATCTGCTCAAAAACAATATTCAACATATACCCAAGAACAAGTTGATAAGATATTTAGAGCAGTAGCAATGGTTGCAAATGACAATAGAATTAATTTTGCAAAAATGGCTTATGAAGAAACAGGTATGGGTGTTATGGAAGACAAGGTTATCAAAAATCACTTTGCTTCTGAATATATTTACAATGCCTATAAAAATACAAAATCTGTTGGTGTTATTGAAGAAGATAAAGCTTATGGTTATGCAAGGGTTGCTGATCCAATTGGTATTATTGCAGCAATTGTTCCAACAACAAACCCAACTTCAACAGTAATTTTTAAAGTTTTACTTGCTCTTAAAACAAGAAATGGTATTATTATTAGTCCACATCCAAGAGCTAAAAAATGTACAATTGAAACTGCTAAAATTTTGCTTGAAGCTGCAGTTAAAGCAGGTGCTCCAGCTGATATTATTGGTTGGATTGATGAACCAAGTGTTCCACTTTCAAACCTTGTTATGAAGAGTTGTAATATTATTCTTGCAACTGGTGGACCTGCAATGGTTAAAGCTGCTTATAGCTCAGGAAAACCAGCAATTGGTGTTGGCCCTGGAAATGTTCCAGCAGTTATTCATAAATCAGCTGATATTAAACTTGCAGTTAGCTCAATCATTCACTCAAAAATTTTTGACAATGGTATGATTTGTGCTTCAGAACAAGCAGTTTTAGTTGATGAAAAAATTTATGATGAAGTTAAAGCAGAATTTGTTAAGAGAAATTGCTATTTCTTAAACGATGATGAAAAGGCAAAAGTTGCAGCTATTATGTTTAATGAAGGTGCTTTAAATGCTAACATCGTTGGAAAATCAGCATTTGCTATTGCTGATATGTCAGGTGTTAAAGTTCCTGAAAGTACAAAAGTTTTAATGGCTGAAATCACTGATTATAACATTGCAACTGAAAAATTTGCTCGTGAAAAACTTTCACCAGTTCTCGCATTCTATAAATATGCTGATTTTGAAGAAGCTATTGTTGGTGCTAAAAGACTTATTAAAGACGGTGGTTATGGTCACACATCTTCACTTTATATCAACACTGTAACAGAAGCAGAAGATTTTGCTCATTATCAAGATAAAATGAGAACTTGCCGTATCGTTATCAACTCACCATCAGCATTTGGTGGCATTGGTGATGTTTATAACTTTAAACTTGCTCCATCGCTTACACTTGGTTGTGGAACTTGGGGTGGTAACTCTGTTTCTGAAAATGTTGGTGTAAAACATTTGCTTAATATTAAAACTGTTGCAATTAGGAGAGAAAATATGTTGTGGCTTAGACTTCCTGAAAAGGTTTATTTCAAAAAAGGTTGCCTTCCTGTGGCACTTCAAGAACTTAAAGATGTTATGAACAAAAAGAGAGTTTTTGTTGTAACTGATAATTTCTTATTTAACAATGGTTTTGTAAAACCAGTTATTGATACTATTAATGGTATGGGCATTGAAACTCAAGTGTTCTTTGATGTTCCACCAGATCCAACACTTTCTTGTGCAAAGAAAGGTGCTGAACTTATGACAGCTTTTGCTCCAGATGCAATTATTGCTGTTGGTGGTGGTTCTGCAATGGATGCTGCTAAAATTATGTGGGTTTTATATGAACACCCAGAAGTTGAATTTGCTGATATGGCTATGAGATTTAGCGATATTAGAAAGAGAATTTATGAATTTCCAAAAATGGGCGAAAAGGCTTACTTTATTGCTGTTCCAACAAGCTCAGGAACAGGTTCAGAAGTTACACCATTTGCGGTTATTACTGATGATGCAACTGGAATCAAATATCCACTTGCTGATTATCAATTGCTTCCAAATATGGCTATTATTGAAACTGATATGATGATGAGTGCTCCAAAGGGCTTAACTGCTGCTTCTGGTATTGATGCTCTTATTCATAGCTTAGAAGCTTATGTTTCAGTTATGGCATCTGATTATACTGACGGTCTTGCACTTCAAGCAATCAAGATGATTTTTGAATATCTTCCAAGATGTTATGAAAATGGTCAAACAGACTTTGTTGCTCGTGAAAAAATGGCAAATGCTGCAACAATGGCTGGTATTGCTTTTGCAAATGCTTTCCTTGGTGTTTGTCACAGCTTGGCTCATAAACTTGGTGCTTATCACCATATTCCACACGGAATTGCAAATGCTCTTGTGATTGATGATGTAATCAGATTTAATGCAAGTGAAATTCCTGCAAAGATGGGAACTTTCCCACAATATGATTATCCAAAGACACTTCATAAATATGCTGAAATTGCAACAGCTTTGGGTCTTAAAGGAAAGACTGATGAAGAAAAACTTGAATCACTTATCAAAGCTATTGATGAACTTAAAGAAAAAGTTGGAATTAAGAAAACTATTGCTGAATATAATGTTTCAGAAGAAAACTTCTTAAAGTCGCTTGATGATATGTGCTTGAAAGCATTTGATGATCAATGCACAGGTGCAAATCCAAGATATCCACTTATTTCTGAACTTAAACAAATTTATGAAAATGCATTCTATGGCACTTTTGGAAAAAATATTAAATAATGGTTATTTATTACAAAAAAGAGTTCTATATTTAGAACTCTTTTTGTTTTTTGTTTGACTTTAAACTAAATCAACGATTATACTTAATGTAATTATAGAAATTTTCATACATAGGACGGTTTTTTAATGGGATTAAAAGCAAAAATTGGACAATTTCTTCAAGATTCAAAAGATGCTAAGGAATTAGCTGATCTTGAGGCTGTTTATAAAAAGTTAAATGCAGAATATGTTGAGCTTGAAGGAGCTATGAAAGCAGCTACAGAAAGATATGATCGTATTAATCATAGAGAAATAATGATGGATTCTGATGATCCAAATAAAGAGGCTGTAAAAAACGAAAGAAAACAAGCTGGTAAAGTGTTAGAAGGTGCTTATAATAAAGCAGCTAAGGCTTTTTCTGATTTGGTTAAAGCAAATAAGCAATTACTTGATAAGAAAAAAGAAATTATTGCTAAAAGTCTTGAAAATACAAACGATAAAGGAACTATATTAAGATTAAGACAGCAATATAATGATATGGTTCATGAAAGCAATTCAATGATCTATTTTAGAAGTTCTGAATTAAATAAAGCAGAAACAAATATTTCTTTAGAAATTGATTTGCAACTTATTGATAATAAAAGTGAAATGCAATCAATTGTTGAAGAAGCAAAAACAACAAAAGATCCTATAAAAATGAGAACTTTACAACACAGGTTCAATATGCTTAGCATTGAAGGAAAGAAACTTAGCGAAAAATCAGTCTCTGCAAGAACAATTGCTGATAAAAGAAGTAAAGTTTGTGAAGAATATCATGAATTGTCTAGACAATCTTGTGAGAATTGTAAGCAATCAACCCTTGATGTTATTACTTATGTTAGAGAACATGGTGAACCAGAACCTGTGAAAGAATCTAAGTTGTT
>JAZRNH010000019.1:0-5719 GCA_045648025.1 Clostridia bacterium | reverse complement strand
TCTAATGAAAACCCCATCATTAATCAACTGTTTTTTATGCTTAGAATACTCTTTTGCAATATCAGGATTCTCTAATAAATAATTTCTCAAAATCAAAAAATCATCATATCTTTCTGTTCCTTTTTTCACCAAATGAATATGTATGTCTCCACTTTTTGTTTCTTTATCACTACTAGCAAAAAATTGATAAATTTCACTCTTTTTTGGACTTGCAAAATATCCCATATCTTGAAGTTTTTGTGAGGTTTCATCAAAGTCATCATCAACACCAAACAAAATATCTATTATATTTTTTCCAAACATATCAGGAATTGCAGTCGAACCAACATGATGAAGATCTAAAATCTCTCCAAAAACCTCTTTTAATTGATTTTCAATCTTTTGATATATTTTTTTATTTTCTTCAAAATTTTGTTCAACAAGCTCAACCATAACAAACCTCTTTCTTTTATACATTTATTATATCTATTTTAATTTTTTAAACAAATAAAAAGCTAGGCAAATTCTGCCTAGCTTTTATTTTTTACATTTGAGGTCCTTGAGCTTCATAAGTTTGAGGTTTTGCAGTTGATGCAGCAAATGGATGAACTCCATTTCTCAAATCTCTTGCCATTTGCCAATCTCTAACAGCTGATTCAATTGTTGAATCTTGATGTAAAAGAATTGATGTTCCTGTATAATCATTTAAATATGCTCTTGGACATTCTGGATTAGATTTCATAAAACAAATCGCATCTGGAATAATATCAAGTGTAATAGAACCTGAAACTCCATTAATAAACACTGATTGCATAACTTCATCATATCCTAAAATTTCAATATGTTTACCCATAATAAAATAAATCTCCTTTCGCTTTTAAGCAAGATTATTATAACATTAATTATATTTTCATTTCAATTTGTTGCGGTTTTTTACTTATATGTATTATTTCTAGTCGTCTTAAATGGTTTTTATAAAATAAAAATTAAATTTTTAATTTTATTTAAAACATTTTATTTTGAAAATTAAAATCTTTGGTGTTACAATAATTATATAAGGGGGTTTTTATGATGAATAACACAGAACAAACAGCAAAAATTGGTGTATTTATTGCAAGATTTCAACCACTTCACAAAGCTCATATGTTTGTGATTGAAAAAGCACTCAAAGAGTGTGACAAAGTTGTAATTATGCTTGGCAGCAGCAATAAAGAAAACATTCCAAGAAACCCATTTAATTTTAGACTCAGAAAAGAACTTTTGTCTGAATCACTTAGCAATGAACATGATATGACAAGAATTCAAATATATCAATTTCCTGACTGGTCAGAAGAAAATCTTGTAACTGACAACTCTGTTTGGGGACACTATTTATATTATAATATCGTTTCAAGAATCAATCAAAAAACATTTACACTTTATTATTCTGATAATCCTGAAATCGTCAAAGATTGGTTTGATGATGAGGTTAACAAATATATCTCATTTTGTTTTTTAGATAGACAAAAAGTTTTTGATGGCTTGTCATCAACAAAAATAAGAGAAGCTCTTTTAAGATTCTCAAAAGAAGATAAAAAATATCTTTATAAATTTTTGCCAGAAGCAGTTTTTGAAAGAGTTGAAGAACTTAGAGAAATTCTTGTAAAGGTTCATAATAATCCCAAAAAAGATTTCACTATGAAATAAATTAATTGAAAGACCAACAAGATGTTGGTCTTTTTGTTTTAATAAAATTGACATTAATATTCTTTATTTTTATAATCACATCATAAGGAAAATTTTATTATGTTTAAATTATTTCAAAAGAAACCACAAAACCCTTCTCCTCAAAACGAAGTGGTTCAAGATGAACAAAACACATTAGAACCAAAACCAAAAAAATTGTCAAAAACAAAGAAAATTATTATTGCTATCACCAGCTTTATTTTGGTTGTCGCAATTGCAATAAGCTGTTTTGCTTTTAATTGGTTTTATGTAAAAAAAGATTATGAAACTGTTGCAAGTTTTGCAAATCTTCCAGAACCAGTCCAAATTGAAACAACTGGCGGAGTATCAAAAACAATTGACGATTATACAATAAATATTGAATTTAAAGCCGCATACACCATTGTTGGAAGAGTTTTAGACACAAAATATTACTTCCCTTATAAAATGGTAAACAAACTTAGTTGTTTTGATATTGGTCTTGGTTGGGGTCCGCTATCAGAACATGAATACGATGATTATATTTCATTTGAAAGCACAAACAGAAGATCTCTTAGCTATAAATACAAAACTGAATTAATTTCAAAACTTGGCAGCAAAGAAGCTTTTGCAGATAGACTTTCAAACAACCACATTATTCATGCCAACGAAACCGTTTTAAAATGCATTAGAAATGTAAAAAAAGACCAATACATCAAACTTGAGGGTTACCTTGCATATGTTTCATATTCAAACAACGGTTTTATCACCGCTGGTGAATGGAATTCAAGTCTTTCAAGAAGTGATCATGGCGACGGAGCCTGTGAAGTGTTTTATGTAACATCCGTAAAATGGTTAAAATCAAAATAATTCCGCAAACAATATTTAAAAAAAAGAAGAGATTTCAACCCCCTCTTCTTTTTTATTGTCTTAAATTAAAAATAATCAATATTGACACTTTAACAATTTGTGTGATAAACTAATATGCACAATCGGAGTGAATATGAATCAACAAATTTATAACTATTTTAAATCTGCACAAATTGAAACAGCGGCAACAATATTTAATAATAGAACAAATCACAAAAATAATATTTTAATTTCAAGTGGTGATTTAACCAATATACAAAAAGTAACAATCAATTCAAATCAAGAATACTTTTTAAAACAACCTGACATCGCTCAAGGGTTGGCATCTGTAGCTGCAGCAACAATGTATCAAAATATAGGTATTGCAACACCTCCTATTCAAATTGTTGACAAGAGAACTGAACTTGACATAAATACACTACAACCCTCAGTTGAAAATATTCCAGGTTTAGAAACAATTCTTGCTGCACAAGACCTTGAATATATAAATCTCAAAAAAGAATTTTTTGGAAAATTTAAATGGCAACTTTTTTATGATACAAATCTATCACAATATTTGTTAAAATTTATGACACCTGCCTGTCTTGAAGAACTCAAAAATATGTTCTTACTTGACGAAATTCGAACAGATATTGACAGGCACCCAAAAAACTATTTCTTTTATAAAAGAAAAGGCAGTCAAAAATATGAAGGTATAATTGTTATCGACCTTGATCAAATGGTTATTTATAACTATTGTTTTTCTTCAAAAGACGATTTTTCAAACTTTTTATTATATCCATACGAATCTGCAACCCCTCAACAAGTTAATGACTATAAATGTTATAAAGACAGGGTTGTTGAAATGCAAGAATTAATTCAAAGCGGAAATCTTTCCGAATCAAACATAAACATTTTAAAAGCTGCATTATCTTACAATTATCCAAACAAACTCAAACAATTATGCAAATCACAAAAACTTAGTAGAAGAGAAAAAAATAATATTATTTCCCCTATTGAAAGACTTTGGGATTACAATAACAAAACAATTGGCAAAGAACTTGAGCTGTGATTTTTGCACTTGAAAAATAAATTATCTATGCTATACTTTTATTAAATCTAAGGGAGCTATTCAAATGAAAAAAAATAAACAAAAAGAAACTGAAGTTCGTGAGCTTTCACCAGAAGAACTCGCAGAAGAAGAAAGATTATATCAAGCCTGTAAAAAACCAATTAGCATTGCATGGGCAATTTATGCTTTTGCAGCAACTTTATATTTAGCAACAGGAATCTTTGCAAAATCTGCAGTTGATAAAATTCCACAAAAACCAGAGATCACTGATTCTTTAAGCCACTATAAACACTCTGAACAATATAATGACTATGTAACCGCTGCACAAAACGAAGCTCTTTCTCAATTTTTAAATGGTGAAATTTCTTATGAAGAATATCAAACCGTTATTGATACCATTTCAAACGAAAAGACTTTTGAAGAGTTTTTAAGAAGTCTTGAAAATGATAAGTTTGTTCAAAAAACAATTGCTGAATATGACAAATATGCTGATCAAGTTAACGATATTAGCAAAAAATATTCTGTCCTCACAATAACAGCATTAAGTTCCCTTTTGGTTTCAACAATCATTCTCGCAAAATATAGATTCAGAGAAATGGATATCGAAGAAAAAAGAAAAAAAAGAGCCGATGCAATCGACCCATTTAATCAAGAAAAAGAATTTTAATAAAAAACCATTTGACATATATCAAATGGTTTTTATTTTTAACTTTTTATTCTTATTAGAATGATGTTAAACCACTATCAGCAGTAACAATTGCACCACTAACAACAGCAGCTTCATCACTAGCAAGGAAAAGTGCAACATTTGCAATTTCAATAGCTTCTGCACTTCTTGTTCCAAAATTACCAGCAAGCATAGCTGATTGCAAACCTTTTTGATCTGCATTAGCAAAAAGTGCTGGGTTTGTCATTTCAGTATTAATTCCGCCTGGGCAAATTGCATTGCAACGAATATTATCTAAACGACAAGAGAATGCTGTATTTTTTGTTAAACCAATAACAGCATGTTTAGCCATTGTATAAGCACAACCACTCTTTCCACCACAAATACCTGCAATTGAAGCTACATTTACGATGCTTCCAGCAGTTTTGTTTTTCATAAACACATTAACAGCCTTTCTTGTTGCCCATGCTGGACCATAAACATCAACAGCCATAAGTCTTTGAAGAAGTTCTGTATCAAGGTTTTCAACCGGAGCAAAGTTATCCATTACACCAGCATTGTTGATAAGAATATCAAATTTACCAAATTTTGAAATTGCAAAATCAATCATTTTTGCATTTGTTTCTTCAAGAGAAATATCTCCTGCAAATGCAACGATTTCTCCTGCAAGTTTTTTGCTTTGTTTTTCGAGGTCAGCAAGTCTTTCTGCTCTTCTTGCAACTGCAACAACTTTTGCACCTTCTTTTGCAAAAAGAAGTGCTATATCTCTTCCAACACCACTTGATGCACCAGTTACAACTGCAACTTTATCTTTTAATCTCATAAATAAATCTCCTTTTTATCTTTATTAGATAGTTTAAATATATAAAAAAATAAACAATTCTGTCAAACTTCTTATTGCAATTTTATAACTTTCATATACTTATTTATTGTTCATTAAAAAAACACCAGAAATTCTGGTGTTTTATGAACCTCTTTGAGATTTATTTTTTAATGGAACCAAAAATACTTTTTCAATTTCACTAACACATTTTTTATCTAATTCACCTTTTTTAACAAGGCTATCCAATATACTAATAACTTGTTCAGCATCATAAGCATCTTTATAACTTCTGTTTAAAACAAGAGCACTGGTCACATCAGCGACCTGCAAAATCCTGTCTAAAACATCAAGTTTTGAAGCATTTAAATGCTCAGGATAACCTGAACTGTTAAGCCTTTCATGGTGATGAGCTGCAAGTCTAACAAGCTCTGAATCAAAAAATTCTGCCAGAATCGACTTTGTTCCAACAATGTGACCAAGTCGAATAATTTCCTTTTCATTATCTGTTGCATTTTGTGCATGAAGTATTTCTTTATCAATAAAGAGTTTACCAATATCATGCAATAAACCCGCCGTATAAAGCCTTTTTAAATAATCTTTCTTAATTCCCAAAGACTCTGCAAGTAATAAAGCTTTTTCAGCAACA
>JAZRNH010000018.1:0-12380 GCA_045648025.1 Clostridia bacterium | reverse complement strand
CCTATTTTTTATTGAATTAGATATCCAGTTTCATATCACCGTCTTTGATGATGCCTTTTTTGCGCATAAATTCAGAAACCGTAAATGCAATGATAGCAGGAAGTACAAAATGCATTAAAATAATCTGTGATTTTAACACACCTGTTGCAATTTCCGAACTTGTTAGATTTGCAAAAATTGCATCTAAAATTGTTCAAACTGCTGATAAAAATATTGCAAAAGAAGCAAATTTAATTGTTAAAATGTTTGAAGATGTTTTGGGTTTTGATTTTAAATATGATACAATAGGTATAGTGAATGATAATAATAATGAAAAAGAATTATTAAATTTAATTTCTTCAGTTAGAGAAAAATTGAGACAATCAAAAAACTATGAACTTTCTGACTTTGTAAGAGATGAACTTAATAAACTTAACATTAATATATCTGATAAAAAATTATAAGGAATTATTGTTATGGAATTTTATGATACCTTTGATGAAAATGGTGTATTTTTAAGTTCTGAAGATGAACATGATGTTCACTATAAGGGTTTATGGCATAAAGTTGTTAGAGTTTGGCTTTATGATAATGACGGAAATATTTATCTTAGAATAAGAAAAAATGATAACAAATTTGATTGTATAAACGAACTTCATATGCTTTCTTCTGAAAGTGTTTCAAGTTGTTTTGATAGGGGAATGTTTGAAAAACTTGGTATTCACTTTCCAGCAACATCAAATTTGGAACAAGCATTTATGAGAAAAGTTAAGATTCATAGAGTATATTCAGACAACTCTGAGCTTCGTGATAACTACTTTTTGTGCGATTATATTGGTGAATTTGATAAAAATACAAATTTCTTCATTTTTAGTCAAGACACGGAAGGTTTAGTTAAAGCAAATGCAAAAGGTATTTTAAATTTGCTCAGTAAAAGAACCGGTGAGGTTATTGGTAATCTTGTTCTTCCTGGTTCAAATAATACTGGTGAAAAATCTCTTATTACTATTGAAAATATTTATGAAACTGCTAATGAAGATACATATGCTAAGTTTAGTCATGTTATAAATGCAATTGCAAGTGAAGCTCAACGACATGCAAAAGAATTAAGAGAAAATGAAAAACTTGAAAAATTTGCTGCAAAACATCACGAAGAAGAAATTGAATTTAAATCTCATGCTGATGAAAATGATGGTGGAATTTTTTAATTTAATTTAATAAAATTCTTGCAAATTTATAATTAATATGCTATTATATTTTCGTTGATAGCATATTATATGCCGAAGTGGTGAAATGGCAGACACGACAGACTCAAAATCTGTTGGGGGTAACTTCGTGCGGGTTCAAGTCCCGCCTTCGGCACCAAATTGAGCCAAACTAAATGCTTTTAGTGTTTATGTTTAGCTCATTTTTTTATTCTAAACTTTCTGGTGAATTATATGGATAGATTTGAAAATTTAGTTAATTATGTAAAATCAACCTGTTGGCTTGATGATACAGATACTGATATTATTGTTTTAAAAGCTAAAGAAGTTTTTGAACAAATGTCAAAAGATAAAACAAAAGCAAAAATTCTTTATAGACTTTGTGGACAAACTGGAAGTGGAAAAACTACACAACTTTTAAGTTCAGTTGAAAAAGTCGTTTATGAAAAAGAATTAAATCCGGTTATTTTGGGTGTTAGATCTTGTGCTGAAGCTCATCCAAAATATGAAGAATTTAAAAGAGATTTTCCGGCTGGTGAGCTTAGAGAAAAAACTAACGGTTTTGCTCTTAAATGTATGAGCTATGTTTTAAAACTTTTAATTGAAAATGGTTATATGGTATTGTTAGATATAACACTTTTAGACCCTGTGTTTGAAGAATTTGTTCTCACACTTTTAAAAGAAAACGATTATAAGGTTGAATATCACATACTTGCAGTTAATAAAACCATTTCTGATAACTTTATAGTTAAAAGATTAAAAGAGTCGGGTAGGGTTATTTATAAGGCTTCTGCAGACTATTTTTATGAAATACTTCCAAAAGGTCTCAAATATATTTCTGAAAATGACTTAAATAATAATTGTTTTGTTTGGAATGCTTTTGATCTTGAACCTGTTTATCAAGGAAAAATATCTCTTTGTTATAATGACTTTATTTCTGCACAAAATGAAATCAAAGATTTTGAGCATAATGAAGATGAATTAAGAACATCAAAATATAATATAATAAAAAAACACCTAACATTTTAGGTGTTTTTATTTTATCTGCCAATATCGATTTCTGGTTGATAAATTCTCATATAGTTGATATAATGTTCTTCAACATAATCCCATACTTTTATAAGATTTTTAATTTCTTCCATTAAAATATTGCTATTAAATTTTTTATTGTATGAGTTTAACATAATCTCATGAAAATCTTCAGGAAGTCTTCCTATTAATCTTGAAACATCATTAATATTTGATGATTTTGAAACAAATGCAAAGTCAATTATTGCACAAACATTATTATTTTCATCAACTAAAATGTTTCCAGGATTTAAATCTGCATGATTTAAAACTAATTTGCCAGTTTCTAATTTTAGCAAATTATCATGTCTGCTAAAATCATAATATGCATCGTCAACATGAGAAAGTTCCGCTAAAAAATTTGATGTTGTTGGAAGGTTTAAAGGAATATCATCTAATGAAATTTGTTGTAATTCATAGATGAAGTTAGAAACCTGGTCAGCAATTTTAATTTTATCATCTTCAGTGAGTTTGCTATAAGCAGCAGTTAAACTTTTTCCGGCAATCTTTTTGTGACAGGTGAAAGGTCTGCCATTGTCTGAACCAAGTCTAATATCTGATGTTGGTGTTTTGATTTTACCTTTAACAAATTGAGAAAATGTTGTTTCTTTAACTAAAACATTAGAGAAAAAATCATTTCTTGGAAATCTAAAAATATATTCATCGCCATTTTTTGTTTTGACATCATAAACAAAATTTGTCCAACCTGTTGAAATTTGATTCATTGATTCAATTTCACCAATTTCATTTTCGATAATAGATTTAAAATTGTCTTTAACTGTAAAATAATTCATATAATCACCTTTATTTTTGTATATATAATTTACTATTTTTTACACAAAAAGTCAAGCAAAGATGCTTTGTGATTTACAGGTTGTGTTATATTTAAAATTTACTTTTGACAAATAAAGCTTTATGGTATATAATTCTAATAAGGTACTTAATTATGGCATCAAAAGAATATTTTGAAGATAAATCTAAATTATATTATGAAAATTTTTTAAATCACAAATGCACCAAAAAGGTTAGGGGAATTATTCTCAACGAAATGGGGCAAATTTTGTTATTGCACTCAAATAAACATAATGGTTATTCTATTCCTGGTGGAACTGTTGAAGAAAATGAATCAATTAAAGACACAGTAATTAGAGAAGTGTTTGAAGAAACTGGTGCAGACATCATTCCAATTAAAATCGTTGGAAAATATTATCACACTTCAAAAAACTTCAATTATGATGGTGTAACATTTGATTCTGACAGGGTTGAATATTTCTATTTTTGTAGATTTAAGTCATTCAAACAAGATAACCTTGGAATTCAAGGAGAATTTGATGCAGGTGATATTCAAATTGAGTTTTTAGATTATGAAGATGCAATGACTGCAAGACTTTTAAAAAGAGATAAATCAATGATAGAAAGAGCAATGAATGAGTTTTTGTTATACAAAGCTGATGAATGTGATGAACCAATCAATAATAAGCCTATCAAACAACACAAATATAAAAGATATAATAAAAAGACAAGTTAATTAAAACTTGTCTTTTTTTTGATTATTTTTCTTTTTCAATATACTTTGAACCATTTACACCAACATTTTTGCGATTGAATTTTAAAATTAAAATCAATAATCCAATGTTGATAGCAATTAATATTGAACCAATAATTTGCATAACAGTCCAACTGTCAGAACCAATTGAATCAGTTAAAATATAACCAGTAAATTCATTGCCGTATTCATCATTAAATGTGATTGAAGTATATCCAGTTTTTGTATTTCTTGAGCCATTAATTCTAACTCTGTAACCTTCGCTTAAAATATAAGAAACTTGGCTTTCAGGGTCTGAATTTAGGTGAACTAGGGTATTATCTGTTTTAATTGAAGCATTTGTTATAACAAAATTAATTCTATCACTTGGTTTAATAATTTTGTCATATTCAATATATCCTTCATAAGTGTCATTAACCCTTACTTTTAACATAATTTTGTTATTTGCAGCATATTTACATATTGCATCAATAACTTCAACTCTTGAATTATCTTCAATTGTCATTTTTACAGATGAAATTAATGAATTTGTGATGTTTTCTTCAATTATTGTTGGAAGAGAATAAAGATTTGTGTTTGGTTGAACTTTAAACACTTTATAATCATAATTTTCAATTTTAATTTCTGGTTTATAGTCAAAATCTGCTTCTTTGAGATAACCTTTAATATTTTTATCAACAGTTGAAAGCATACAATATTTATAGCCTTCAATTGATGAATTTTCGCCAGATATTACACCTTCACCTATAATAATTAAGTCTTTATTTGCTTCAACTTCAAAGATTCCAGTTGAATCCCATGGGGAAGAAAGTAACAATGTTTTTTTGTTTGTGGTGATATATTTGAAACCTGCTTCTGTTTTATAAATTTCTGATACTTCTGGATTAGAAATTGGGTCAATGGTTTCATCTTTAGGATTTCCATTTTTGTAAACAAATTTTGTGTAAGAGATTTTTTGTTCACCTCTAACTGAATATCCAAGAGTGTCTTGCGATGTTAAAATATATTCATAATTTAAAATATTGATTGATAATTCAGATGCAAAAACTTTTTCGCTATCAGCAACATTATCTAATGTATAGTGATATAATGATGCAACTGATTCGACAACATCATCTTTATTAACCTTATATGTAATTAAAAGATGGGGCATAGAATCAACCATAATGGTATTTGCGGCTGAAATTATGTAGTTTAATTCAGTTCTATGGGCTCTTGTAAATCCATTTGAAGTAATAACTGTAATTGGGTCAGCATTGGTTAAATTATCGATAGTTATACCATAAAAGCTAACTTCGGTTTTGAATACTAAAACCAAATAATAATCGTTTGAATCGCTATTTGAATCAACTATCATAATTTTAAATAACTTTTCAAGATCATTGTCTTCAAGAATTAACAATTTTTGTGAAGTTTCATAATTTGTTTTATTGCAAATAAGAAGAATTGGATCATTTGTTTCAGATATATTTTGTGCATTAACGATTGGTGTTAATGAAATAATCCAACTATCAGTGTTATCAAAAACATCTATTTTATTATATTCAAGTGAAACATCAAGAAATAATGATTGTTCAATAACAAATTGATTTAAATTAATAAATGTTATTCTTAATTTTGGAGTTGAATTCTCTGCAGATTTTGTTAACAAAAACAAAAAGTCTGAATTATAAACAACATCGACAATTTCTCCAAATTCTGCAAGGGGAAGGCTATCAATAATCTTTGATTCATTGCAACATTTTAACAATTTATCATAATCATCAATAAAAAATAGTTTATCTCTATTATAAACAGTGTATGTTGGTGAATAAATAAACAAACTTTGTGTGTTGTTTGATGACCTTCCTGAAATATGGGAGGTTTCATCATTTACCAATTCAACAGCAACTGTTTGTGATTGTTTGGTTGGCATAAAATCAAATAAACAAAACGAAAAACTTGTTAACAAAATAGCTGCTAACATAACATATAATAATTTACTAATTTTAAAACTAGACTTCTTCATATTTTAATTATAACAAATTTATTTATTATTACAAATAAAACTCATAAAAAAAATAAAAAACCAATAATTTCTATTGGTTTTTTATTTGTAATTTCTGAAATATTACTCATCAGCAGGTGGAGGAGGAATGTTTTCACTAATGTAAGTTTCATAGTCAACTTGACTCAATCCACCATTTACACCAAACAGTCTCGTATCTGGGTCAATAAATATACCAAATCCGTAAAGGCTGAGATATATGTTAAGCATTCTTTCATACCACGGTTTATTCGTTCCGATATCAGATAATACTGTAAGTGTTACAGATGCAACAGCGGCAACACCGGCACCAATTGCAACACCAGTAGCGATACCACCGGCAACACCAGCCGCACCACCAAAGGTTACAATTGTTAAGGCAACAAGAGCAGCAACAGCAGCAATTGCACCAAGAATCTTACCAGCAGTTGCAGCAATAACTGCACCAGGGGTCACAATATAATCGAAGATGTTAGTTCTAATTCTTTCACCGCAAGGGAAGTCCTCGTCATAGTCAAATATCGTATAACTATACATTACCATTTGAGGTGCCAGGTTAGCACTATTCGTGAACTTATCCGTGCTTAGAGCAAGGGAAGTGTTTAATACTGTAAATAGTTTTCGCTGATTTTCATTCATAAACCTTCGTTGTTCTCTTAAAGCATTTCGTTCAGAACCGTAAGTAAATTCATTTTCTTCACTTGTGATTTCTTCAAGTAACTTTTCATCTGCAGTTGTAGCATGAGCCAAGTGCAATGCAACAGCTGGACAGTGTTGGAATGCATAAGCATCTTTTCCAACAGAATAGTTAATATTAGAAAGTGCAAAGTCGAAATATGAATATGGTTTGTTTGCTTGCCAGTTTGTTGTAGAAATACCAGTGTGGTTCCAAGTATAAGCAAGTTGTGTTTGGAATTTCTCTCTAACCAAGAGAGAAGTTACGAACATATCTTTTTGTGTGAAGTAGTTTTCAGCAAATCCTTTATCGATTGTATACTTAGCAAATGTCCAAGCATCAATTGTTTTAATTCTTAAATATCCATCAAATCGATTTGTGTCTGGCAAACCATGTGATCTAGTTTTGCCAAATTGATCAATATAATATGTATCAATAAGGTTAAACAATTCTACATAAGACTTATAACCAACAGCACTATGGTTATTAGCAAATACATAGGTTGGATAGTTGCCGTTTGTATCAATATATAATTCAGGATCAAATGTCAAGATATAATCTGCAAATAAGTATGCTTTATCTTGAACACTCTTACTGTTATCAGGATTGTATGCAATTTGATATAACATATCAATAACTGAATATGCATCAACCACAACATAAATATAATAATGTTCAAATGACCAACCGGCTTGACGATATTGTGGATTTTCATCATCTTCACCAGGAAGAACACTTGTTAATCTAGAGTCTGTGTAAAGTGAGTTGTTTTGGAAATGCCATTTGCCGTCACTAAAGATATTTTTATCTTGATCTCTGTTACTATTTCCATCATTATACATTTTGAATGTAAGTCTGTTATTTTTAGCATTTTCATCTTTGTATTCACCAGGTTGAATAACAATTTCTGGATTAACAGTGTTTACATAAGTTTCGTAAATTAATTTGACATTTACAAACAAGTAAGGATTTTCAAAGTTTTCTGTATTTAATGGGGATTTAATAAACATTTTTGTTAAGAAACCTTCAACAGTGCTTCCACCTTTATAAATGAAGTGTGAATCATAAGGTGTTTTATCGGCTTCAATTGAACTAACTGTTGGGGTACCATATCGTTCTGAAGCTGTTGGTTGATAAATTGTATCTGTTTCTGGCAAATATGTTTCATAGGTATCAAGATTTGTTTTTGCTGTGTAGTCAACAACTGCACCAAAATAATTTCTATCAACTGATGAGGTGTCAACAACATATTCTTTTACTCCATCGCCGTTTTCATCTACCATTTTGCCGTTATAAATACTTTGTGCAGTAATTTTTACGGTAGGTAAACTGTTTTGTTTTCCATAGAAAATCTTAATTTTTGCAATTAAGTATGTCAAAATTTCACCGGCACTTGTTGTTGTTTGTTGCATTTCTAACGAACCAAAGAATCTTTGTTCAGCCATACCGTCTTGAACAATAATTTCAGTTTTGTTTTGTGAGAATTCTGAGCTATCAATTTTAACATTGTCAATTTCTAATGTAAATAAACCTTTTTTCAATGAATAAATATATCCACTTTCATAAGTTACATCTACATATGGCATATAATATTCAAAGCTTGTTTGAATATTCTTTTCTGACATTGTGAATTTTTGATTTTCAATAACTGTCTTATCAACATGTTTTGTATAAATAATGGTTTTCATTACTTTATCATAATCTTCTTGATATCCAGCTTGATCTCTTTCATAGTTTTGAATAACTTTTCTAACATTATTCAATTCATAAGGCTTCCACCAGTTATCAGCACCGCCTGTTGGTGAACCAAGAGCAAATGTTGCTGGAACAACAATTGTATATGGTTTTGCACCACTTCCATCATCATATGTTAACTTAAATGTTAAAATTTCATATTCAGTTGAAATTTCTTTTGTGAACACATGTGATACACGATAATCTGTTTCAGATGTAGCATTATAAGTGAATACAACTTTTCCAGTTTTTGGATCAATTGTAGGTTTGAATGCTGCATAAATAAATTTGTTATTAGATGCAACAGTCTTATTAGTTGTATCAGAAATATATTTAGAAGAATCTATCAAAATAAGTTCTGATTTGTTGATGTTTGAACTTTGTTCTTCAAAGTAATCAATACTGTATTCTGCATATACATCAGCTTCACCGTAAGGAATAACTCTGAACATCATATCACTATATTCCATTTCGTAAACATATGGAGAAGGTGAAATTTGTAAGTCATTTTGAGCATCCATATTAGCATAGCTCCAACCATTTGTTCCTGTGAACAATTGATCCCATTCCCAAGTCCATGTTGACTCATTCTTTTCAGCATCAGGATTGAAGAGTCTTGGATCAGAGAAGGCGAATTGTCTGCTCTTCATTGATAACTTAACATATTTTTCACCCTTACAACTTGCACAGTCGCATTTATAAACTTCAAATTCACAGTTTGGATTATCACCAGAAAGTGGATCAAATCCTGAAACATCGGAAATTGCACCTTTAATCTTTTCAACAAAGCTAAAGCTGTGTCCTGAAGCAACCATATCAACAGCATATGTTGAAGGAACATAACATTTTTTGTCATTATTTGGTTTATAAACTAAGAAACCAAATGTTTGTGAAAGTTTGTAATCAATTTGACTTGATCTTATTCTTGTAAACTTAACATGCTCAATTTCATCAGCATAGTTATTAGCTTGTGTAGCCAATACCTTTTTATCAGCATCTGTTGATTTAATTAATGTTCCATAGTTGTCATAAATTGTATAAACAAATGTATCATTTTCTGTAACAGGATTCAAATAGTTAGTATTAATCTTGATGTCAGGAATAACACCTTTGCTTGGAACGATAGAACCATCTCCTGAAGCATTGTCTGTTGTATCGTTTCTGCCAGAAGAGAATGTATATTTTCCATAAGTTCCTTCAACTGGATTTGGAACATTTTGATTTTCTGTTGGAATTGTAACATTGACTGTTGGTTCAGAACCTAAAATATTGTTTGTATTACTTGCTGGGTTTGACCAACTTGGATTGTCTGTATCAGTATAGCTTAAGTATGCATCTGGGGTTGATGAAGAGCTTAAGCCTTGATCAATTTCACCAATTTGAATTTCAAGATCGTAAGAGATTGCTTGGAAGTAAACATATAGCTCTACATCGGCCTTGATATCCATCATAGCAATAGAATTGTAGTTTCTCTTTAAGTTAGTAAAGTTGATATATTGAGCACCAGATTCTGCATCAAAATCAATAGCATCTTTTGACATGAAGTAAACGGTGTCATCACTATAACTGCTTTCATCATACTTATGAAGTATGTCAGTTTCTTTGTTAGCACCAATTCCAAGGGTATCGGTTGCACCATTAAGAATAATATTTTCAATATCTTCCATTGATGCATTTGCACCAATATTTGACCAAATGTATGATGTTGAAAGTTCTTGTGTTTGTGATTTTGAACCTAATGAATAACCCATATATGTGTTACCATCATAAGCTCTAGCTTTAATCCAAGTTCCTTCACCATATTCTGCAAGAAGTTGTCCTTTGATATATCCGGCATCACTATCAAGTTTTGCATATGGATCTTCTTCTGGATCTTCGCCATCACCAAGATAATTTCCGCTAAGAATTTCTGTAATTCTTTCAGCTTCAATGATTGTAGTATCTCCATCCATATCAAATATCATATCTTGAATATTAAGTTTTGTAACTGATATTTGATAAATGATTGGGGCATAAACTACATAAATTTTAAATGAACCTTTAAGTTTCATTCCAAGATTATATGTAATTGATTCATATTTACCGTTAGCTCCAGGATTACCAGTAAATGATGCACCTGTAAAGTAATCAACTGAATAATATGTTACATAATTTAAGTTAGATAAACTAGCTTCATTTTGCAAACCATATTTACCAGCTGCTAAATCAAGAACATAGTTGAGCCACAAATCTTGACTGCTGATATCATATGTATCAGAAACAAGAATGAATCCTTTTACATAATAACCATCATAAACAGTTGCAGTAACTGAATCAAGAGTTGCAGTAGAGTAGGTTGTTTGAAGTTCTGTTAAGTAACTTTCTTTGATAACTTCTGTGATATAAGACTTACTTAACGACTTTTTAAGAATATTTGTTGATGCACTATTCTTATAAAGCATAACAAGTTTGCTTGATGCTGTATTTTGTGGATCTTCAACTTTGTTACCATTTTTATCATAGATTATAACAGTTGAGTCTAATTGACTATATTCATAATAATAAGCTGCAGTTGAACCACTCTTTTCAAATTTTGCAACAAATGAATAACTGAATTTGTAAACTGAGCCCTTATAAACAATAACCTTTTCAACATCAGTAAGTTCATTTTCAATTGTAATTGTTTCAATATCAGTAATGTTATTCAATGTGTAAGCTGCTTCTTTTGTTGTTATATCGATTTCAACAATGATTTCATTTAAACCATCTGTATCAACAACTTTATAAGTTATTGTATATTTGTCATCAGCTAAAATTGGAGCTGTGTTAATATCAGTAGTCTTAAATACTTTTGTTTTCTCTGTAGCAGGAGAACCAAATAAACCAGTGTATGTATATTCTTCTGGAATTACAATAACATCTTTTGTATTGTAATTATAGATATAAAGCAATCTACCATGAACATCATTATTATAATAAACATATGCTAAATTTAATGAACTATCATATGTATAGTTGCCAGTTACAGTATATTCAATACCTTTATACATATACTTTTCATCAATTATAAAGTACTCATAATCTGCACCAATATTTTCATATTTTTGTGTTGTTTGTTTTGTTGAGTCAAATATTGGAATTGGAGAAGTATGAAGCATATCAGTAAATGTACTATAATAATACTTTTCATTACCAAATATTACTGTTTTAACACCATCAGTTTCAATACTCTTTGTTGATAAATCTGTTTCATAATCAGTTTCATCAATTTTGAGTTTTCCTGGAACAGCATATGTTTGGTTGGTTTCAATATTATAGAAGTAATATAAATCACCACGAACTGTATTATGATAATAGAATTTAACAATATTATCAGATACTTCATAAACTGGAACAGGAGTAGATCCACTCATTCTATCCATATGCAATGAATATGTTGAGCCATTGATTCTAAATGTATCAGGAACAACAAAGTATTCTTTGAATCCAATCTTTTCTTCATTGTGTCCAATAGCATCGCTTGGATCAAATGGGAATGAATTATAAAGTTTGTTATATGCATAGTAGTATAAGTTATTACTAATTGTTACTGAATTCAAATACAAGCTTTCAACCAAACAGTTAATAAATGTTTCACAACCATCAAAAGAAATAGCTGGTTCTAACAATTGATAACTATCTTTGCTGAGAACATGGTTTTCAGTATCATACACTCTATGAGTAGCAACATCATACTCATATTCTGCACCATTTACATCATAAACAAATCTTGTAACTGCTAAGAATTTATTCTTTTGAGTTGGATTTGCTTGAACATGAGCATAAATATCTTTAACTAAATATTCTTCTGTGTATCCATTATTGTCAGCATCTAATACAACATATGGATCACTTGCAGTATAACTGCGGATTTTGAGTTTGTTATAAAGAACAAAACCTTCTGTTAATGTTAATCTTTCATTATCAGTATAAACTTTATTATCAAATACATAATACATTTCTGTATTACCATCGCCATTTCTATCTGTTTCAATATAATAAGATTTCATTACATTTTCAGCAGAAATATTGAATGTTGTTGCACCATTTGAGAATCTAGACTTAGCTTCTTCTGTGGTATAATCATAATTTTTATCAATTTGAACAAGTTGTTCTTCGTTCTTATCA
>JAZRNH010000017.1:0-15625 GCA_045648025.1 Clostridia bacterium | reverse complement strand
TTTTGAGCCAACTGTAGCAATAAATGCTTTAGGATCTTTTGCTTGTGAGTGAATTTGTGCAAAGGTTTCAGCATGTTCTGATCTTTTAGCAGCTTTAGCACCTGCAAATGCAGATTTCTTTGTTACAACAGTTTTTGCAGCTTCAGCATAAGCTTGGATATATTCATATGATGGATTTTCTTTTGGAAGTTTTGCAGCAATTTCATCAATTGAAGCACCAGATTTGATAGCAGCATCGATTTCTGCTTTAATAGCAGAAGCTTCAGCAGAAACTGGAGCTTTTGGTTTTTCAACAGCAGAAGCTTCAAATTTTGCTTCAGAAAGCATTCTTGCATAAACAGTTTTTGCATAACCTTGAAGTGATTTTGGAACTTTGCTAACAAAATCTTTTGGAGTAGGGAATTTTGTTAAGAAAGATTTATAATCAACAGCAGCAGTTTTATTGATAATTTCGAAGAATGTTTTTTCTTCTGGTGTTATCATAGGAGGGATAGTTTCTGATTCTACACTTTTTCCTGCATCAACAAGTTCTTTGCTAGTAAAAGCTTTGTATAAAGATTGTGCATAGTATGTCATTGATTGTTGGAATGTCTTGTCACCAGGAATTTTTGCAATATCTGCTGCATATGCGGCAATGAATTCTGCTTCATCTTTAAATTTAAGCAAATCTGCAGGAGACAATGCATCAAGTTTAGCCTTAACTGCAGTAGCTTCAGGAGAATTAGTGTATGGTTTGCTTAAACCTTCTTCAGCTTCTCTAAATTTAATAACGGATTCAATTGCCTTTGTTGCTACAGAAATCAATTTTTCTTTAACTTCAGGAGAAGATGGTGTGATTCCAAGAGCGGATAAAACTATTTCAGGATCAGGTTTTTTTGCTGTTTTTATTTTTAAAACAGCTTCAGCCTCAGATTCTGTAGGTCTTCTTGTTGAAAAATTCTTAATAGTGTTAATTGCATTAGTTATTTCTTCAATTTGCTCTTTTGTAAATACTTCATAGTTTTCAATTTGATCTTTTTGTTTGGTTTCAGCTTCTGTATACTTATCAAGATCTTTTTTAGAAGACATTGAGGCATAAACAGCTTTTGCATATTCAACAATTTCAGCAGGAACATCAAGTACTTTAGCATCTTTCATAACTTGATTCACAAAATCTTTAACTGTTGGATATTTTGCTTTGAATTCTTCAAATGTCATATCTCTTGCTGCGGTAATTTCAATAACCATCACAGATTCTGGAGAACCAGCAGAGTGACCAGTTGCTTCAACTGAAGAAAGAGCAGTTTCTGCTTCGGTAAGTCCTTTTGCAGCTGCAACTCTATCCCAAGCTTTAGAGATTTGATCTTTAAATGTTTTTAATGCTTCAGGAGACAAGCCTTTTGCGATTTGTGATGAAAATTCTTCTGCTGTAAGACCGCCATATTTTGTAGCAAGGTCAGCGGCTGACATAGCAAATACTGCATCAATTGCTTTTTGTGCAGTTACGACTGCTGGAACAATTGAAGCAAATTCAGCAGCAGCTTTTTCTTTTGCTTTATATAAATCTTCAATATTTGCAATTTCTGCTTGTTCTGTCATATATGCAACAGCTTCAGGAGTAGCTTCAAATTTGCTTTGAAGTGTTTGACCAGCAAGAGCATAGTCTGCTTTATTCTTTTCATTTTGTGCAGCAATGATGATTCTTTGAGCCATTTTTGCATAAACTGAGTTTTCAGAGTTTCTTGCAACATTTTGCAAATATTCATAAACTTCTGGGTCATCAGCAGCTTCTTGAACAAGAGCATCAAATTTTGCTTTGTCAGTTCTTGCAGCTTTTAAAGTTTCTTCATCTCTAGCTGTGCCTTTGTTTGCAGCTTCTTCAGCTTCAAAAGAAACAGCAGCAGCCATTTCTTTTTGTTTTCTGTGGTGTTTATAAACAAGAGCACCAGCAAGAAGCAAACCACCAGCGGCAATACCAACAGCACTCCAGTTAAGAACAAGACCAGCTTCTGTTGATTTCATAAAGATAGCTTCCAAACCTTTTTTCAAAAGACCGGCAGCACCTTCACCAGCAGGTGTTGATAAGAATGAGGTGAGGGCAAGACCAGCACCACCAATAACTAAACCATTTTCAATTGGTCTTGAAGCAAGGTTTCCAATGAAATCTGGCATCCAATCAGGTGTTTCGTATGTACTTTTTCCAATTTGTCTGTAGATTTTTTCAACAGACATAAGTGATGGAGTCAAACCAGCAAGAACGGTTTTGTGTTTTCCATCTTTATTTTTTCTAAATAATTCTAATGTTTTTGCAATTTGTGCTTTGTTCTTCTCTTTAAGTTTGTTAAAAACTGCAATATCAGAACCTTTTGTTGTTGGGTTGTTTAATTTTTCTTCATAGATTTTGTTTTCTCTTTGTAATGTTCTAACCGTTTTCTTGTCGAGAGCGGTTAATGCAACAGAAATACCCATATAAATTTCTCCTTTTAGTAATTGTGAACAAAATTTTTGTCATTACACTTATTAAAACACATTTTTTTTGACAAAGTCAATAAAATTCAAGGGTTAATGACAAAATCTATTATATTTTTATAATTTTTTAGATGAAAAAAAGTTGCCGCAAGGGCAACTTTTAATTATTTACTTTTTTTAAGAATTTCAGAAATATCTGCTAAAACGGCAGCATACTTGTCATATTGTTCATCGATAGTTGCATCAACAGATTCAAATTGTTTGTTGATTTCATCAATAACTTGTTTTCTTAATTCTTCAATATTAACATTATTTTCCATAAAAGACTCCTTCATACTTTAAATTGTTAAAAGTGTGAGTATATTAAAGACTTCTTCCAGCCTCTTCTTCAGCTTTAGCTGGTTTAACTTCTGCAACATCAATGCCAAGAAGTTCTTGAATTTTTGCAATTTCAGCTTTGTTGCAAACTTCCCAGTTTTGCATTTTAAGCCATTCTTGAATGAGTTTCTTTTGTTCTGCTCTTAAGTTGCCTTCGTTAACTCTAAGACCAGTAAGAATGCCAACCAAGTGTTCAACACTAGCTTCTTTTCCAGCTTTTGTTGATCTCCAATCTTGTAAAGATGTTAACAAGTCTCTTGTTTCTTTTGGAAGCTTTTTAAGTTCACTATCCATTTTACCTTGAAGACGAGCTTCATGATTCTTTGGCAATGCATATTTATCTAACAAACCTTCAAGTTCAGCAATAGTTGCTTGAAGTTCTTTCTTTGTTTTGAGTGCATCAACACGAGTGCCGTCAAGAACATCACATTGGTCCTTTAATTTTTTAACAAGTGATTGAATTGTTTCAGCACTAAGTTCTTTTGTTAAAGATTCAATTGCTGGGTTGAGTTTTTGACTTACAGAAGAAACCACTCTAAGTTCTGCAACTGTTTGTGCAGACATTATTGCTTCATCTAACAATTTTTTTGTTTCAACAGCAAAAGCATGATAGAATGTGCAAAGTTCAGCAGGGTCAAGCAAACTGTCGTTTGCAGTGTAAATATCAGCAAGTGTAGATTCAAATGCTTCTGCAAGAGTTGCTTTAATTTCATCTTCTGTTTGAGCATTAAGATCTACCATACTTTTTGAAAGGATAGCCCTTACTTTTTCAGAAATTTGTGCTTTTAAACCAGCAACAGAGTGAAGAACTTCAGCTTGGTCAAGTGTTAAACCAGCAGTTCCACTAGCATGAGCAGCCATTAATTCTGCATCAGAAAATGCTTTATCAGTTTTAGCATTGTGATCTGGACCCTTTGCTTTTGTTTCAGAGTCTTCGAAATGCCATTTTTTATGTCCTAAACCATATTTAATTACAATTGTCATAATTGTATTTACCTCCTTTTGGTATGCTTAGATTATACTACTTTTTGATATGCAAGTCAATAGTTTTCAATAATTATTATGTCAAAACTATTTTTTGTTATAAATGTCGATTTTATTTGATTTTACATCATATAAAAATAAAAATTTCTGCAAAAAAGTTGCAGAAATTTTGATGTTTTTAATTAAAATCTTGCCTTTAGTTTGACATTCTAAGGTCATCACCGTCAATGTGAAGCACAGCAGATATTCTTTTGTTGGTGAGTCTTGAATAAATTCTTTCGTCATATCTGTTTGAAATTGCATCAAGTGTGAGGTTTGTTGTGATGATAACTGGCTTGTTGAATCTTTCTCTTTCAGATAAAACTAAAAACAAATAATTAAGTGTTACATTATTGATAAGTGGTTCTGTTCCAAGGTCGTCAATAAACAAGATATCACTCTTTATTAGTGGAACCAAGTGAGATTCTTTGGTTGCATCAAATGTTGTGTGATATGAAAGCATCATATTGTTCATATCAAATGCAGAAACAAAACAAACAGAAAAATCTTTTTTCATCATGGCATTTGCAAGACACTCTGTTATAAATGATTTTCCAGCACCAACAGGTCCATAAAGCAAAATATTTCTCTTTTTAATATTAGGGTAGTCATTTGCCCAGGTTTCAAGTTTTGTTTTCAATTTTTCTAAATCTTTTGCTTGTTTTTCATTTTTGCAAATTTTTGTATCAAATTTGTCAAATGAAGCAAGTTTGTTTGGGTCAAAACCGGCAGCTTTGATGATTTCGGCATTTCTTCTTCTTTGATAGCAGTGACAAATTCTTCCGCCAAAAACACCAGTATCATTGCAGCTGTCACATTCATATTTTGGAAGAAGGTCACTAGGTGAAAGTTTTAACTTTTTCAAAAGTTTATTTTTTTCTTCTCTAACAGTTTTTAAAACAGTGGCAAGTTTGGTTGTTTTTTTGTCGGCTGTTTTTGCTTTTGCAAGTTCAAACACAACTTCGCTTTCAAGTTTTTTAAGTTTCAAAAAGGCAGGGACTTTGTTTAGTCTGTCCCTGTTTTTGTTTGCAATTTCTTCAGCTCTGATTCGCTTTATTGCAAACTCTGCTTGAAGTTTTTTGTCGAGTTCTTGATAGTTCATAAAGCTCCTAAAAATTATAATTCAACATCATCAAGTGAATCAACAACACCAGCAAGTTCTGCGGCGGTGTAGTTTCTTCTTTCGATTTCGTCTTTTTGTTTGATTTGTTTAGAAATAGATTTTCTTCCGTCTGGTTTGATTTGACCAAGTTTTTCTTTGATTTGCTTGGTGTCGGTTATGCCTTCTTCGTGAAGATTTGCCAAAATTTTATTTAAATATGGCATTTGACTAGACTTGTCTTTTGAATATTCTGCGGCAAGTATAATTTGTTCGTGTGAAAAGCCCCAGTTGTTTGTCCAGGTCTTATAAAATTCACGATCTAAGCTTGAAACTGATCTCAAAAGACCAACAGTATCTAAAATTTCTTTAATCTTAGCATCGCTCTTTAAAATTGAATCAATATATTGGTCAATTGCGGCAAGAGAAATCAATCCAAGTTTGTAGAACTTTTGAATAATGATATTCATACCCTCAAGGGTTCTTATGCTTTGTTTAAAGCAATAGTTTGCCACAAAGAACAAACTGTCTGACTCATAGCCTTTGTTGAACCAGTCAACAACATAAGTGTCAACAACCACTTCAAGATTTTGATAATACAAACCAAGAGTTTTTGACACTTGTTTAGCGGTTTCAAACATAGAATCTCTCTTTTCATTAAAGGCAAAAATTTCTTCCATTGTGAAAAGTTTAAGTTCATAATATTTTGAAAGAAGCCCGTCAAGTTTCAAAAAGCCGCCTTTCTTTTTGCAGGTTTTTGCAACTTCAACAATGATTCCTTGAGTGAAACCATATTCGTTTAACCATTTAATATAAAGATTTCTTTCTTCAATATCAGATTCTCTTTTAAGCCCAAGAGCAGAAAGAACTTGTTTGATTTCTGTGCTAGATTGCTCTTGTTCAATAAATTTATTTTCAATTGCAGTAAAGGTTTTAAGACCTTGTTGTTCAAAATCTCTTGCGACTGCCAAAATATATGAATAACCAATAGCAGGGTGTTTGATTTTTGTGCAATGTTTTGCAATAAGCAAAAGAGCTTCAGGTTCAAAATGATAAATTTCCATAAGCGAATAATATTCATTAAATTCGGTTGGAGTGATCATTCTGCCAGAAATAATTTCTTGAATTTGTTCATTAAAGTCGGTATATTTTTCTTTATTTCTAATTTTAACAGTTCCAGAATTTGCTCTAACAGGCAAGTATCTCACTTGGAAAGGGTCTTTTGAAACAACTTGAACAAGCCCAACGGTTTGCCAATATTCAAAAGATTTTTTCACCTGGTCTTCGGTGAGTGATAAGATTTTTGAAATAGTGTCTAAGCTGTTGTCATCATTGCTAGGATTTGCACAAAGGTTAAGACCAAAAAGATAAACTTTAACATCGTCACCAGTTGCTTGTGGCAAAAACTCGTTTATAAATGTGTTGTCAATAACGGTATAACTGTCAAGAACAAGTTTGCTAGAAAATGAGCAAAGTGTCATTATTTTGGTCTCCTTCATTTGTTTGTAAGATTATATCACAAAAATTTAATTGCAATATTTTAAGAACAAGTTTATAATAACACTAATAACTGAAAAATTCAACAACAAAATAATTAATTATTTTATTTTGGAAAAAATTAGGAGAATCTAAATGAAATTTTTGCATACAGCCGATTGGCACTTGGGAGTAAAAACCAACGGAAAAGATAGACTTGCTGAACAAAAACAAGTGGTTGACGAAATTGTTTCAATTGCAACTTATGAAAACATTGATTGTGTGATTTTAGCAGGTGATATTTTCAACACTGCAAGTCCTTCTGCTGATGCCGAAGAATTGTTTTTTGATGCAATCGAAAGGCTTTCTGCTGGTGGCGAAAGATTTGTTTTTGTTCTTGCTGGAAACCATGATGACCCAACAAGAATTTCTGCGGGTCTTCCACTTGCGACAAAAAGAAATATTGCCCTTGTTTCTGACCTTAAAAAACTTAATGAAAAATCATTTAACAAAAACTCAGCGGTTTCTGTTGTTGAAACTGGCAGGGGTCATATCAAAATTCAAAAAAATGAAGAGATTGTAACAATTGCTTATCTTCCATATCCAAGCGAATCAAGAATTTCAGAAAAGGTTGATAGCGATTTGTCTTATGCTGAAAAAGTTCAAAAATGGGCAGAAATTTCTGCATCTGCATTTTCAAATGACACCGTGAATATTTTTGTTTCACATCTTTTTATGGTGGGCTCAAAAATCGATTCTGGTGAAGTTAAAGTTGGTGACATTTTGGCTGTGCCAAAAAATATGATTCCAAAAGCAGATTACACCGCACTTGGTCATATTCACACTCCACAATGTTTGGGTGACAATGTTTATTATTCTGGTGCAATAACCGAACTCACTGCCAATCAAAAAGGTCTTGGAGTAAACATTTTTGAAACCGAAAACGGAAAGGTTGTTTCTTGCAATAGCATCAAACTTCAAAACACTGCAAAATATGAAAGAGTTACCGTTCATTCAATTGAAGAAGCAGAAGAAAAATTGCTTTCTTATGACGACAAAGATATCGTTGAGCTTGAAATTGTTCAAAACGAACCACTTGCTGCTAGTGAAGTTAAAAAACTTAGAAAAGATTTCGCTTGTATTTTAAGCATCTCACTTGTTAGAAATTTTGACGAAGATTATTCAGCAAAAACTTCTAGCAGAAAACTTTTGAGCGATGAAGAACTTTTCACTGAATTTTATAAATCAGTTAGAGGAGTTGAACCAAGCAAAGATTTAACCGAACTATTTATTTTATGCAAAGGAGAGGAAGATGAAGCCGATTAAACTTGTTATAGACGGACTCAACAGTTTTGAAACTCGCCAAGAACTAGATTTTAGTGAACTTTCTGGCGGGGTGTTTGGCATTTTTGGAAAAACTGGAAGCGGAAAATCTACAATTTTAGATGCAATAACACTCAGCCTTTATGGTGAAGTTGAAAGAAGTAAACAAAAAATAGATTTCATCAACACAAAGTGTCAAAAAGCTTTGGTTAGTTTGGTGTTTGAAATTTTCACAGCTGGAAAAACTAGAACCTTTGAAGTTTCTAGAACCTTTGCAAAAAGAAAAAATGGAAAAGATATAGAATCTTCTGCTGAACTTTTTGAAATCTCTTCTGGTGAAAAACAAATGATAGCCGAAGGGGTTATGAAAGTTGATGCAAAAGTGTTTGAAATTGTGGGTCTTGGTGCAAATGAATTTGCAAAATGTATTGCTCTTCCACAAGGAGAGTTTTCAGCCTTTTTGAAAGCAAGACCATCTGAGCGAACTGAAATTATGAGCAATATTTTTGACCTTTCAAAATACGGTGAAAAATTGATTGCTTCTGTAAAAAACAGACTCATTGAATATGATAAACAAGTTCTTGCGATTTCTTCTAGTTTAGAAATGGTTAAGTTTGCAACCGATGATTTGCTTCTTGAATCAAAAAAGCAAATGGACGATGCAAAAATAAAGTATGATGAAGTTAGTGCTAAACTTAAACTTTTGTCAGAAGATTATGCAAAACAAAATTCTGCATTTGAAAAACAAGTTAAACTTGAACAAGTGCTTAAAACCCTTGAAAAACTTGAATCACAAAAACAAGAGATGGAAAAGCTTAAAGTTGAAATTGACAAAAACAAAGTTGCCAATGAAATTAAACCATCTTATGAAAAACTTCAAAAAGATATTTCACTTGAAAAAGAACTTGCTGAAAAGATTTCAAGTTTAAATGAAATCAAACTTCAAAAACAAGCAGAGCTTCACGAAGCCACAACAGAATATGAAAACTTTAAAGAAGTTTATGATGCAAAAATTATTGAGCTTAATGCAAGACTTGCAAAACTTGATAATTTGGTAAAGTTTGAACAAGATTTAAAACAAGCAGAGGCAGAAAGGGAATCAACTATTGAAAAGATTAAAGCTGCCGAAAAAGAACTTTTAGAAAAACAAGAAAACTTAAATTATATCATTTCAAATCTCACTCAAATTGAAGTTGAAATCGATAAGATTGATGAGTTTATTGAGCTCAACAAACCAGATGTTGACCTTTCTTATGCAATAGAACAAACAAAAGGCATTGAAAGTGAAATCATTTTAATTGATGAATTTTACGGTCAAGTTGAATCACTTATTGATCAAAAAAATGAAGACCTAAAAAAGATTAGAGAAGAATATAATCAAGCAATTAAATATGAAAAAGAATTTGGCAAAAAAAGAGAGCAAATTCAAAACTCAATTGAAGTTGCTTTTGAAGACCAAGATTCAACCAACTTTGCAAAACTTAGAAGTTGTGACAAACAACTTGAAAATATGAGAGAAGTTAAAGTTGTTGCTGAAAGAATTGATGAGTTTATTAAAAAACTTGAACTTGATTCTGAAAACCGTATGGCAACCATTATGATGGTTGGCGAACAAATTGAAAAAGAGCAATTTGGTTATGGTGAAATCGAAAAGAAAATTGCAGCAAAAGAAAGAGAAATTGCAATTTTAAGAGAAGAGAGAGAAGCAATGCTTGGTGATAATGTTATTTCGCTTATCACAGAGCATTTAAACATTGGTGAAAGCTGTCCTGTTTGCTCAAACAGAGTGATTAACAAAGTTTATAGTGACAAACTTGACTTAAATCCAATTGAAACCGAAATTGACAAAGCTTCGGCAGATTTGAAACTTACTAGATTTGAAAGAGATAAGTTGTTTACAAACATTATCACATTAAAGGCAAGAATTGAGTTTGAAAAAGCACAAATCGAAATCAATAAACAAGAAATTGAACAACTTGAAAATGGCAAAGTTGAACTCTTTAAAGAATATGTTGATGAAACCGATGAGCAAGAACAAGACTTTGACAAGTTGTTTGCTTTGATTGAAAAAACTTCAGACAGTCTTGAAAACTTAATTGCTATTCAAGATGAACTTCGTGAAGGCGAAATCAATGTTATTATCAAAAAGACCGAAGCTGGAACAAAAATCACTTCTTATGAAAGAGAACTTGAATCACTTCTTGAAATTCTTTATAACCTTCAAAGAAAGAAAGCTGAAAGAGAATTTGTTATCTTAAATGTCAATGAAAAATATAGAAATTTGGCAGAATACAAAAAACAAATTGCCGAAGGCAAAAATATTGAACTTGTTATTGACGGTAAAAAAGAAGAAAGATACAAACTTAGAGAAACTCAAAACGAAATCACAGCAGAACAGCTTAAAATTGAAAAATCAATTGCAGAAACTAAATCGAATATTGAAGTTTTAAAAGAAAAACAAGCAGCTGCTGAAAAGCAAATTACAAATTTAAAAGCAGAAATCATTGCAAGTGGTGTTCCTGAAACCGCATCTGTTGAAGATGAAAAACAAGAAACATCAAAAGCAATTGCAAAACTTAAATTTGACTATGAAAACACTGGTCTTAAATTTGAATCTGCAAAAGATAATTTGAAGCGAACTGAAAATGAATATGAAATCAAATATTCAATTTTAATCGAAAAGAGAAACGAAATCAAAGAGCTTGAAAAAGAAGTTAATGACAGTATGGCAAGAGCGGAGTTTTCATCAGGTGAAGACCTTGAAAAATGCTTTGCAGAAAGTTATGAGCTTAAAGTTAAACAGTCAAGATATCAAGAATATGAAGATGAGGTTAGATTTGCAAATCTTCAAAAAGCAGAACTTGAAAAAGAAGTTGTTGTTTCACTTGATGAAGAATCTGTTGCAAAACTTAAACTTGAAATCGATGAGCTTAATGAATCGATAAAAGAACTCTCTGAACTTGTTGGAAAAAATTCTGCAGAATATCAAAGGGTTTTAGAATCTAACCAAAAGAATAACGAACTTTCTAAGCAGTTAGAAGAATATACTCACAAGCTTGACCTTGCAAAAGAACTTTCTTCTGTTCTTAAAGGCAAAGCACTTGCTGAATATGTTGCAGAAGAATATTTGCAAGAAATCACACAGTCTGCAAACAAAAAACTTGGTCTTTTGATGGATGGCAGATATACTGTTAAGTTTGAAAACAAAGAGTTCTTTGTTGAAGACAATTTCAACGATGCAAAAGTAAGACCAGCAAACACACTTTCTGGTGGCGAAACATTCTTGGTGAGTTTGAGTTTAGCACTTTCAATTTCAGATGCAATCACAATGCTTTCTTCAAGAAGTATGGATTTCTTCTTCTTAGACGAAGGTTTTGGAACACTTGATGCCGAACTTTGCGAAGCGGTTATTTCAGCACTTTATAAACTTGAAAGTCAAAACTTAAACATTGGTTTGATTTCGCATGTTGGCGAACTTGAAGAATCTATCAAAAATAAAGTTCTTGTAACAAAAGAAAAAGATGGTTCAAAAATCAAGATTGTTCATTCTTTATAAAATTTATGCAAACAAAAAGCACAAGAATTTCTTGTGCTTTTTTTGTTATTTATTTTTTTTATTAATCATCATTTACAAGTGCTTTGAGGTCTGCTTCAAATGGTGTTTTTGCGGCAAATTCCCAGAATACTTTGTTGTGTTTTGAATCAGTTTTAATCCAAGGTTTTCTTCCGCCAGAATAGTGGATGATTTTTGGATGTTTTTCACTCTTTAAAAATTCATCAAACAATTTTTTTGGAAGGCTTTGATATGAGCCATAAATATCTTCCATATAATCCCAAGCGGCATCAATGATTGTTGTTTCGTCTTGGCATAAATAATTAAATAAGTCTTGGTCAAATTGTTTCCAATTTTTTGAAACAGCAAGGTTCAAAAGGTCTTTAACATCAAACTTTTCATTGAATTTTTTGATATTCATAACAAGAACTGCCGAAAGGAAATAGTTGTCAAAGTTTTTGATTCCAAGCTCAGAGATTCTGTATTTGGTTTTTTCATAGTTGTTGGTATAACAACTGGAAATGCCTTCATAATCTCTAACTGCACCAACAAGCGATTCAGAGTAGTCATAATCTAAAATGTTGGCAATGTCGTCAAGAACAACAAGGTCAGCATCCAAAAAGATAACATAGTCATATTCTGGCATAATTGCAGGAACTAAAATTCTAAAATAAATCTCGTCAGAAAACTTTGTGTTTGTTGGGTCAGATTCTGTGTAGAAACTGTAACCAAACACATAAGGTCCAACATTTACAAATCTAATTGAAAAATTTGGCTTTGCTGCAATTAATGTTCTAAGTTTAACTTGATTTTCATCGCTAATACTTGTCATTAATATAACAATGTCGTAATTATTTTCAGGTTTGCTATTTTCAATTATTGATGAAATTGTGACGGCCAAAAGTGGAACATATTTGTCATTTGCAGAAAAACAAATAGAAATATTATTCTCTTTAAAAGCTGGTTTAATTTCTTCCATAATACACCTCTAATATAATTTTAACAAATTATATTTTATAAAGCAAATAATATAACAAAAATCGAAATAAAATAGCATAAAAAATAAAAATAATTATTATAAGTAATTTTGATAACAAAAAAAACAAGCTGACCAGCTTGTTTTTGATTTGTTTATTTTTTAGTTTTGACCGTTCATAATTTTTTCTCTTTCAGCAGAAATAACAGCAATAACTTCTTCTGGAGTGTTGCACCATGTGAAGTATTCATATTGGCTGTCACTTAAAACTCCCGCTTCAAGCATAAAATCGTTCATATCTTTAATGTGTTGATAGAAACCATTAATGTTATAAACAATAACTTTGTCTGTGTCAAACTTGCTCTTAATTGAATCGGTAATCATAAAGAGTTCAGCAAGTGTTCCATTTCCGCCTGGAAGAACAAGTGTGATATCTGTGTTTCTAAGAGCAACTTGTTGAAGCATAAAAAGAGTGTCAACAGCAGTGATTGAGTTTGCAATCATACCTTGAGCTTCATGAGCATAAGGTGCTGGAACAATAATATCAACAAAGCCATCTCCTTCAATCATCTTGCTATACATTGCACCAATAGAGCCTGTTTGAGCACCAACACAAATAACACCGTCATTGTGAGCCAAAAGGTCATTGGCGATTTTGTCAATTCCTTCTAAATATTGTGGTTTGATTCTTTCATCTACAGAACCGCAAACAAAAACTTTCATAAAATCTCCTTCAAGTCTATAATATTATCACTATAACCAATTTATCACAGAGTTTCAAATTTTGCAAACAAAATCAACTAATTTCTAAAAGGGGGTTGAAATTTGTTAATTGTTATGATATAATACTTATTGCGAACTAGTGTAATTGACTTAAAATCAAAAAAATTGGGAGAATTATAATGGAAAATAAAGAAATGAACGAAATCATTAGAGCAGAACTTGCTAAAATTGAAAAGGGTTCAAGAAATGAAGGCAATCTTTTAAAATATATTTATTTAACAATTAGAGCAGAAGAAATTATTGAAAACTTGCCAAGAATCGGAAGCAGCAGAGCAAAAGATGAAGAAACTTATAGATGGAGATATGCTTCAAACGAAGCAAAATGGGCAGAAACATTGGTGCTTCAAGGCAAATCAATTGACCTTCAAAGAATTGTTAGTCTTATTGAAGATTTAGAAAGAGTTGCTCCTACAAAATTTTCTGAAAAACAAGCAGAACTTGAAGAACTCAGAATTCAAAGAGATTTTACAAGAGCAAACTATTATATGAAAATAGCAGATTATGAAAGAATTATGAAAGAAAGAAAAGAAATCGAAGCTATGGATTTTGATCTTTCTGACTTAAAAATTTCAGTTGCTGAAATTGCAAAACTTGTTAAAGGTATGAAAGAAGAAAACAAAATTGCTTTCTGGAAAAAATATTTCGAAGCAGCAGCAGAATATATTGTTTCAGCTGAAGCTGCTGAAAAAGAATTGAAAGGTTCAACATTTGGTGAATAATAACAAATAAAAAAAACGGCAAATCTGCCGTTTTTTTGCTGAATAAAATTTGTTTTTATGACTAAAAATCAAAGTCACCATCATCTTCTTTGAAGTTTGGTGTATAAATGGTTTCCGCAGATTCAAAATCTTGAGTGAAGGCATTTTCAAAACCAAGTTCTTCAAGTTTGTTCACCAAAATTTTATATTCAAGTGGCCTAAGTTTTCGATTAATTTCTGGATAATCTTTTGCCTTTGCCATTGGCACAAATTGTGACATTAAACTAAAATATGTTTTATTTCCAAGATTTTTGTTTATCCAGTCAATGATTTTCAAACTGTCGTTTGAGTGTGATGGCAAAACCAAATGCCTAACAATTAACCCTTTTTTCATTAAACCGTTTTCAAAAATATCTTCTGGTTGATTTTTTCTCATTTCAAGAGTTGCTGCCTTGCAGGTTTCTGGATAATTTTCTGCAAGTGAATATTTTTTTGCGAGTGCCTTATCAAAATATTTAAAATCTGATAAATAAATATCAACAATGTCTTTTAGTTTTTTAATAGTTTCTGGTTTTTCATATCCAGAAGTGTTCCAAACAATTGGAATTTTTGGTTTATAAATTTTAACCGCTTCAATAATCTGCTCAGTGTAATGTGTTGGGGTCACTAAATTGATATTGTTTGCACCAGCCACTTCAAGCTGTTTAAAAAGGTCTGCAAGTTTTTCAATTGATACCAGTTTTCCTTCGCCACCAGCTGAGATTTCTGAGTTTTGGCAATAGCAACATTTCAAAGTGCAGTTTGCAAAAAATATTGTTCCACTGCCGTTTGCTTTGACTCCATTTTTTTCTTCACCAGAAATTGGAGGCTCTTCAAAATAGTGAAGCATAACTTTGCTTATTTTAACTTGATTTTCTCCCTTGCAAAATCCAGTTGATTGACTTCGATTGATATTGCAATTGCGAGGGCAAATATTACATAAATTTTCCATAAAGATAATATATTACTTAAATTAAAGATTGTCAAATGCCGCTAGTTTATTGAAAAAAAATATTTGGTGTGATATACTTTTTTTGTAAAGGTGATATTATATGGAACAAAAATCGTTAAAAAAGAATGATAGAGTTGTTGTTAAAATTGACAGGCTCGGTGCAAGTGGTGAAGGTGTTGCAATACATAATGGTATTGTAATTTTTGTTCCGTTTGCAACAATTGGCGATGAGGTTTTGGTTCATATTATTAATGATAAAAACAAATTTTTAATTGGAAAGATTGTTGAATTTGTCAAAAAGAGTTCGACAAGGGTTGAACCAAAATGTCCATACTTTTCAAAATGTGGCGGTTGTGATATTCAACATTTAACCTATGAAGATCAACTTGAATTTAAACAAAACTTAGTTTCTGGAACATTAAAAAAATATGCAAAAATTGATGCAAAAGTTAATCCGGTGATTCCTAGTCCAAAAGAGTTTAGATATAGAAACAAGTTTGCACTTCCTGTTCAAGAAATTGATGGTGAAGTGAAAATTGGAATGTTTAAAAAGCATAGCCATAATATTATTGAAATTGAAGACTGTTTGCTTCAAAGCAAAAAAACAAAATTAATTATTAAATTATTCAAAGAATATATGATTGAAAATAACATTTCGGCATATAACGAAGCCACAAAAAAAGGTGATGTTAAACATATTGTGGTTAGAGAAGCAGGAAATGATTTTGTTTTAACTGTTGTTGTGACTGATGAAAAGTTTAATAAATTTACTCCATTAATTGAAAAATTAAAAAAGCATTTTTCATCATTTGGAATTGTTAAAAATGTAAATAAATTGAATAACAATGTAATTTTTGGCAATTTAGATAAAAAAATC
>JAZRNH010000016.1:0-32111 GCA_045648025.1 Clostridia bacterium | reverse complement strand
ATTGTGGTTATCATATGATGTTCAAATGTCCTGCCAAAATAAACCATAAACACCACAATAACTGCAAGAGCCAAGTTCATAAACAACAATAACCAGCCACATATTATTGATTTTTTCAATTCAATTTCAAATTGTTCTTTTGCCTTATATTTTCTTGTGTGTCTAACCAAAAAGAATCTCATTATTGCAAGAATAATATAATATGCAAACATTGAATAAAACCAAAATGATTTGTGATAAAAACCTAAACATAATTGAAACACAGCAAAGGCAACATTAAACACAAGTGAGCCATAAAGCGAAATGTTAACTCTAAGCCTAACATCACTAAAATATTTTAAAAGATATTTATTTTCTTTTTTCATCTTTTTTGCAAACTTAATCATTGCTGGAATTCTAAAACAGATAACCAAAAGAATATAAAATGCCAATATATATGAAATCACACTCACAATATGAAAGTTTTTAAAATAGATAAAAGTCCATACCAAAAATGCCACAGAAATTGGTATATTTATAATCAAAACAATAATATTTGGAAACAATATTTTATGTCCCAACTTTTTCCAATCAATCATAATCCTCTCATTAAAATAAACCACTTGATTTTAAGTGGTTTATTATCTTACTTTTTACTAAAATTAACACAATCAATGATAATTTGCATAATTTTTTCAATTGGCATTTCACAGCCAAGTTCCAGCCATTTATTTATAATGCCAGCAACCCCTCTGGTGAAATATTCTAATCTAAAAATCTGCTCTTCTTTGGGAATTCCAAACTTTGATAAAATAGGAAAAAATAACTCTTCACTCATTTTACTATAAATATTTTCATTTTTAAACAAAATCGGTCTTTTGTGAATCATATTCAAAACTCTTTTATTCTTTTTCACAAATTCAAGATATGGTTTAATAAATTCTTCATTGATAAAAACAATATCTTCTTTATTGCCATTTTTGATAACATTTCTAACATCTTTAATTTCAAAAGAGTTTCTGAATTCATTGTTTAACATTTCAATTGATTCAATAAACAAATCATCAATGGAATCATAATGCAAATAAAAAGTTGACCTGTTCACACCAGCCTTTTCACAAACCTCTTTAACTGTAATAAACTCTATGTCTTTTTTTTCTAAAAGAATTAAAAGAGCTTCATCCATAAGTTTTGCGGTATTAAAATATTTACTTTCAGATTTATTCATCAACTTTTCCTCTATTTTTCTTCATCTGTAATTTGCTTTGCAAGTGCTAAAATGTCATATTTATATTTATTTTTGCTTTTTTCTAAGATTTTTTTATAAATAAAATAATTAACAGAAACACCAGCAATTCCCAAACAACCAACAATTATTCCTGCTGCAATTGAAGCAATTGTTCCACCACCAATAATACCCATTGCAAAACACATACCTGTTCCAAGAATAAGACTACAAATGATTCCAAATGTAAATGTAAAAATCTTTGCAGGATTTTTGGCTTTTGCATCAAGTTTTTTAAGTTGTTTAACCTTTGAAGTTTCCTTCTCTGAATAATCATTTGCAATTTGTTCTGCATAAATTTTGTCTGTGTTCATAATATACCTCCTTCAAATTATAGGTCAATTATAAATCACAATATCAAAAAACTCATCAACACCTTATTTAAAAAATGTTGATTTAAAAAAAACAGCAAAATTGCTGTCTTTTTTTATTTACTTTCGTCTTCGTCTTTTGCTGACTGCTCTTCAAGCTTGTAAAGTTCATTATATTCTTTGCAGTTTTTCATAAGTTGTTTGTGAGTTCCACTAGCAATAACTTTTCCGCCATCAAGCATATAAATTTTATCTGCCCCAACAATGGTTGAAAGTCTGTGAGCAACAATGATTATTGTTTTGCTTTTTTTGTAAGTTTCAAGCATTTCAACAATCTTGTTTTGGCTGTTGTTGTCAAGAGCACTTGTGGCTTCATCAAAAACAATAACCTTACTATCCATCAAAAGAAGTCTTGCAATTGCAACTCTTTGCTTTTGTCCACCAGAAAGTTTTACACCATTTTCACCAATTTCGGTGTCCATTCCATTTGGCATCTTTTTAATATCTTTATATATTTCGGCTTGTTTTAAAACCTTAACCAACTCTTCTTCAGTGGCATCAGGTTTAACAAACAAAAGGTTTTGTCTGATACTAGCATTAAAAATATATGGGGCTTGTGAAATTTCACCAATGTTTGAGTGAATTGCATTTTCAGTGAGTGTATTTAAATTTTTGCCATCAAGCAAAATTTCGCCACCGGAAATATCATATAATTTTGAAATCAAACTCAATATTGTAGTTTTTCCGCTGCCACTCTTTCCAACAATTGCAGTCATTTTGTTTGGCTCAAAAGAAATGTCTAAGCCTTTTAAAACTGGTTCATTTTCATTGTATGAAAAGTTAACCGACTTAAATTCAATATGACCTGAAAAGTTTTCAAGTTCTTCGGTTCCAAACTCTTCTTTTTCATAATCTTCTAAAACTTCAAAAATTCGGGTTGCAGAAATTTCGCCCTCGGCTTTATATTCTTTAAAGGTTGACAAAAATGAAACCAAACTTTCAACCCTGCCATAATAATTGTAAATAACCAAGAGCCCTGCAAGAACAATCATATCTGCTTTTACAAAAGATATGCCAATAATCAAAAATGTAAGTTCAAAAATTGCAGAGATTGTGGTTTGAATTCTTCGAATAATGTTTCGCTTGTTATTGACTGACCTTTCAATTTTTAAAGCAGCCAAATGCTTTTCGTTTGAAAAGTTTGTAACATTTTCTTTTATGTTTAAAAGCTTAACATCTCGAATTCCAGTAATCTGTTCAAAATAAGCAGACCTTGCAATATCTTTGGCTTTTTTGGTGAGTTTTTTGCCCCTTATCCAAATTCTTGACCTAATAGTGCAAACAACATATAAAATTAAAACATAGCCAAGCAAAATCAAAAACATATAAATATTTAAATATGCAATATAAAACAAAAATACAACATTTGTGAGTATGCTAAACACAAGCTCAAGCATATCAATATAAACATCACAAACAGAATTTACATCACCAGATAATCTTTCTGCAATTGCACCAAGACCAGTGCTATCAAGTTTTTTCATTTTTGTTAAGTTGATTGCAGATATAACCATATCGGTTAATCTGTATCGCATTTTTAAAACCAACTTAACATAAAAAAATTCTTCTAAAAGGTTGAAAACAATTCTAAAAATTGTTATCGAACACATTATAACAGTAAACCTGATTGCCGCTTCAAAGTTTCCTGTTGCAAGGTTTGCAAGTGCATTTGCTGAAAATATTGGTTGCAAAACACCCACAACACCTGAAAGAATCATAAATAAAAGTGTAACAGAAAGCAGCCTTTTTTGTTTTGCATAAATAGGAATCATTTTTCTCATATTATGAGTAGTGATTTTCTTTGCTTTTAATTCTAACTTTTCCATAATCCGCCCCCTTACCTAAAATATTATAATACTAAAAACTAAATTTTTTCAAGATGTTTTCACGAACAATTGATTTTATTTAAAAATGTTAATATAATCTAATTATGTTCAGTTTATTTAAAGTTGATAAAAGAGAAAAAGAATCAAAATTTGCAAAAACACCAGAACCAACAAAAACCGCGGTTGAAGAACTCACCAAAGTTAAGGTTTTCTTTTTTTTATGGAATATCATTTCAATCACAATTTTTTCAGCTTATACCCTGTTTGTGATTTATAAACTTTCAATCAACACATTTTTGTCAAAGGTGATAATTTGGTTGCTTGGAATTTATGCCGCTGCATTTGTGTTTTTAATTTTGATTAATATCGGAAATCGAAAAAGACTTAAATTGCAACTCAAAAACTATAAAAGTGCAACCAAGTTTTTAAAATATGCTATTCAAATTTTGAACTTTTCACTTGCAATAATCACCGCAATTTCAGCATTTATTTCAACCGGTTCGGCAGACTTTTCATCAATGCTTTGGGCGGGTCTTTCAATATTAATCACGGTGGTTGCTATATTTTTTGAAGTTATCAAAATCATCATTAGAAGAAACATTTCTGCAATCAAACAAAACTTTTTGGACATCAGAGAAAAACCTAGAAAAAGAAAAGATGACCCATATTCACTTGATTTAGATAAACAAAAAGAAGAGAATTAATTCTCTTCTTTTTTTGTTTTTAAATACTCTATTACAAACTCTATAAGTTTTAAATTATTTTCATAATTTCTTTTTTTACTCAAAAATTCAAACTCTTCATATTTGTTAATTAAATATGCAGATAATTCACTCTTAAATTCACACTCTGCCCTAATGATTTTACTTTCATTTTCATCAATAGAATAGTTTTGTTTTTGCCTTTTGTAATATAATTCATATATCTCATTAATTAATTTTTCCATAAAACCTCAAATTTATTATAACAACCATTTGGTTGTTTGTAAATAAAAAACAACCAAATGGTTTATATTAAATTTATGAAAACCATTGCAGAAATTTTTGCTGAAAGATTAAAAGAATTGAGAGAAGATAAAAATGTCAGTTTAAAAACCCTTGCAAGTGCTATTGGTGTTTCTGATATTGCCATCAGTAGATGGGAAAATTTGAAGAGAATACCAAACATTGAATCACTTGCAGCTATTGCTGACTATTTTTCTGTGTCAACTGACTATCTTCTTGGAAAAACAGATTATTAAAAAGACCACAAATTGTGGTCTTTTTTTATAGTCTTAAAATAATATGTTCAAAAAATCTTTCTTGAAATTCAACAACCGCTTCAATTTGGTCGTCAGTATAATCTCTTCCGTCTGCCATAACAACAAGTTTGTCGTCATTGTCATTTGTTCTGTGAATCACAGCAACAACTCTTCCTGTGAATTCTTCAAGTGGTTTATGCTCTCCAACAACATAAGCATCAAGCTCTTCGCCATCGCCTGAAATTGTGCCTTCAATATAGCCATAATTCACTTCATAAATAAATCCGTGTTTTGGGTGGGCTGTTCCAAGTGGCCTATCCATTTTTACAGTTACAATCTTGCCTAAAAAATCTTTGCCAAAATCTTGTTTTTCATTTTCCATAAAACACCTCTTTTTTAATTTTTTATTCTTTTCGAATAAATTTATATTAACATCATATTTGTAAAAAAACAATTAATATTTTAATTTCTTTACAAAATAACAAAAAAAATCTAAGCAATAACTGCCTAGATTTTTATTTTTTTATTGTTCTGATTTTTGTTTTGCAACAATTGTTGAAGAAAGTGATTTAACTTCTTCGGTTGTTGCCCTAATTTGCTCAATTGCAGACTTTTTGATTGCTGCACCTTGTGGATGAATCGGTCTGGTTGGCATATGCTTGTTAACAAGCTTTAAAAATGACCTAACAGATGTTGAAACATCGTGTTTTGAACTGTCAAGTGCAACCCTTCCAAAGTCTTTGCCTTTTAAGTAGTCAATATATAATTCATTACCATCTCTTTTGATGTTTACTTGACTGTTTTCATTTGGAAGAACAATTTCAAGTTTACCGTCTGGTCTGATAACAGATGCACCAAGACCTTCAAAGTTTTTGAATTGTTTTTTGGTAACTAAAAGCAAACTTCCATCACCAAGAGTGTGAATCAAACCTGCTGGTTGATAATCAAGAGCAGCTTCATAAGGAAGTGCAATTGTTTGAATAATTTCGCCAGAGTCATTATTAATTTTTAAAACAGTGGTTGAAATGTTATCTCTTCCAACACCAGTTTTAAAAGCTATATATGAATATTCTCTTTCACCAGCTTCTGTTTTTTGTTTAACAGATTCGCTCCACAAAAATTCAGATGCTTTGATATTATGCGAAATGGTTCCTTCTTCATCAATCAAAGTGAACCAACTGTCTTGGTCAATTGGCAAGGTTTTTTCACCTGGTTCAAGTGGTGTTTTAACAACCATAAAACCTTTTTTGCCGTCATCTTGTTCATAGTTAACAAAACCACAAACATCAAACTCACCTTTTGTAAATGCAAATGGCGAAACAGAAAGTGTTTCAGTGTTTAAAATTGCAATCTTGCCAGAGCCATCTGCAACTGCCATAAGTGAAGAATAGTTTCTGTTGAATTTATTGTTTTTCATAAGTGAAGTTTCGACAACGGTTAAACCTGAAGAAACAACATTTCCGCTGTCTGCCACATAAAAGAGTTCGCCGTCTGCGGCAACAAAAACTTTGCCTTGTTTTAAGATATATGGAGGGCTGATTGCTCCGCCTTTTTCAAAATCAATATCGATTTTTGCAAGTTCGTGATTTGGAGTTTGATTTGTGATGCCCACCATTTGATTTCCGTTAACATCTAAAGCCAAAAGTCTTGGAGTTATTGGCTTGTCTTTCTTGAAAAACTGAAATTCAGTTTGCGACGGAGAAAGACGGTCAAATCTAACCGTAACACCTTTAACCGGTGGTTTAAATGCTGCATTATTTGTATCTCTTAATGCAAGAACCAAACCCTTAACTTTTGGAATATATCTCATAAAATTCTCCCTTTTTCACAAACTTAACAAATGCAAATTTGTGATAAGCCAAACATTTGTTTAGCTTATATATATTATATCATAACTATCAAGCAAATTCAATACTTATCTATGATTTTCTTCGTATTCAACCGCCTCACGAACGGCTTCTTCAATCTTTTTTTGTCTTTTGATTTTTATGATTTTTGCAACCAAAATAACCGCTGAAAGAACTGTTAAACCAACAACCATATAAATAATATTGCTTATCAAATTTTTGATGCCACTGCTCTTTTGTGTTGACTCATATTCAACAACAATTTCAAGGTCGGTTTGAACCTTTTCAATAATAAATGTATCATTTGAAACAGCAACTTTGTTTCCGTTAACATAAACCGATTTAACTTCGTATCCTTCTTTTGCGAGAACGGTGTATTTTGCCCTTTCGCCAAGCTCAAACCATTCGCCACCAACAATGCTGCCAAATTCATCATTATTTTCGATGGTTGCGGCAAAATCGTTCTTTTTGAATTCAACAAAAATGGTGTGATTTTTGTTTACAGATTCAAATGTATAAGTTGACACTGGCTCAACTTCAAGCTTATCAATATAAAGCCTTGAAATGTGATATCCAGAGTCTGGCTCAATTGTTATTGTTTGATTTGTTAAATAATCAACCTTAACCAAATTTGATGGAAGAGCTTTTCCGTTTCCATTAACAGTGATAGATATATCAAACTGTCTAAGAACTTCTTTAAATTGAGGATAATATGAAGCAGCTCCTGTTGCAGGAACGATTCCTGTTCCACTGCCGTCTAACTTTGAATTCCAGCCAATAAATTTGTATGTATGTTCGGTTGTTGCTGGTTTTGATGGTTCAACATTGTTAACTGGGAAACTTCCATGTTTAACAACCGTTGAGCTATAACCATCTCCGTCACAGTCATACCAATAAATTAAATAGGTTTTAATTGCATAGTAAGCTTCAACAACAATATCTTCATAAACAAAGTTGATTCTATAGCTAGAAATGTCCGCCTTGTTTTCACCATTAACAATAACCTTTTCAACTTTATAGTTTTCTCCTGGATTAAAATCAATGGTCAAGCTTCCACCATACTGCTCTGTTGTTTCATCAGTTCGATAAAGTTTTCCATCTCTAAAATACTTAACGGTGATTTCATATTCATAAATTTCAATATCAAATTCAACTATGTGGTTTTCTGTTATGTTGGTTTGAACCTTATCAATTTCTTTTCCAGCGAATCTTGAATCAATATACATTGAATCTAAATAATATCCATTTAGAAGAATAAGTTGATATTTTAAGTCGGTTCCATAATCAACAACAACCTCTCCACTTTCTGTGAGAGTTGCTATCAATGTTTCATTTTTGTTGTTATAAATTTCAAGAATTGCAGGAGCATCAAACTCAATTGCAATTGTAAACTTTTGAACTTTGTAAACAATAATGATTTCATGATTTTTGGCGATGTTTTCAAATATGTAACTTGAAAGGGTGTTTTCAACCACTTCGCCGTCAATCATAATTTTGTCAATGTAATAACCTTGTTTTTGAATAAAGTTAAAAGTGAAATTGTCACCATAGTTAACATATTCAACAAAGGTGTTGTTATCTTCAGTGACTGTTATTGTATAAACATAGGTAGAAAACTCAACAACAATTGTATGGTTTTCTTTTATGTTTTTAAATTCATAGGTATAACTTGCACCCGGTGAATCAATTTCTACACCGTCAATGACAAGTCTTGAAATATAGTTTCCTGTTGCAGAAACAAATGAATATGAAACTGTTTCACTAGCCGAAACAAACTCTGTTCCACTTGCAGAAAATGTTGACTTTCCCCTAACCAAACCTTTGCCTTGATGAGAAATTGAAATGGTATATTCAAATGGCTTAAACACAACAACCACGGTGTGGTCATCTGTGAGTCTGCCAAGATTAAATGTTTCACTAGCTCCTTTTGAAATTCCATCAACAATCACATCATAAATATAATAATACTCTTCTGGCACAAATTTAAGTGACAAGTTTGTGTTATAAGGAAATGCAACATCACCAGAATAACTTGTGAGAATATCGTTAGCATTTAAAATTCGTCCACTTCCGACAGTGGTAAATGAAAGATAAACATCTCTAACCGAATAAACTGCTGAAACCTCTTGCGAAATTTGAGTGTTTCTAATGCCTTGACCTTCAAATGCATATCGCATAATCGTTACTGTGAATACAACTTCGTTTGATGAAGCCAAGTTTTCTTGTGGCACAAAAATTTGATAGCTGTAAGTTGAATTAATGTTTGCATAAAAATCAACAGCTTCAACGGTTTTGCTAAACTTATGCTCAATTGATGAAAATTTTATTGCATCATAAATTGATAAATCATAATTAGTGAAATCTAATGAAATTGTAAATATTTCTGTGTTTGTGTCATATTCAACAGACTCAACAAAATTATATGGTCCTTTCTTTTCAAAGAGTGCAAAAAATTGAATTATTGCACCATCAACAAGTGGAGTGAATTTATCTCTTCTGTCAGTGAAAGTTTCGTCAGTGTACCAGCCCAAAAACTCATAGTTTGGAGCGGTTGCAGGAAGAAGATTTGTGGTTACACCATTTGCAACAAATTCTGGATTTGAATGTGTTGCTGTTGGAAGATGAGTAACATAAATAATCTTGCATTTTGCTTCATAAACAAAGTTAAATGTTATTGTTCTGGTTGTGTGAAGAGTTAAGTGTTCAAATGTGATTTCGGCAGAAATGATTCTTTCAAACTCATCATATTCATAGTTTGCAGAAGCCGCAATCACTGTAGAATCAAACTTAAACATATCGTCAAGTTTGAGTGACTTGCCATCGGTTGATTCATATCCAATTGAATAATATGTTGGAATAGTCACAGAAACTTCATCTGCTGTGAGTGAAGAATCATGAACTCTTAGTGCATAAAGATAATAGTCGTCTTTATAGTCTGCAAAAGCAGTTGAAACATAAATTTCATCATAAACTTTCAAAAATTTAATAAACTGTTTTTCACCATTAACAGTGACAATAATTTTGAATTCTCCAGCAGTATTGGTTTTTGGTGTAACAGAAAAACCTGTTGCTGATTTTGTGATATCAAAAAGTGAAGAAACTTCTTCATTAACAAAATCAAAGCTGTCATAAAAAATATCAATTGATTTTCTTCTATAAATTTCAACTTCGGTATCAGTGATTCCAGTTTCAAAATCAGTTTCAAAATAAACGGTTTGTTTGTCTTCAACAAATTGAGTGTTGTCTTCTTTTGAAATTGAATATTCAAACTCATCACTCATTATGGTTTTTAAATAAAACGGAGTGATAACAAGATTATAGTTGTTTTCGTCATAATATTTTGGTGACCAAGCACCATTTGAATAATAGTTTGCAACAAATTGTTGGCTGTTTCTGTCGGCATAACCGCTAATGATTTTTGAATCTTTTATCGCAATTTTTATTGCAAACTCTTCACCCACCAAAATTGGACTTGAAAGTTGAATTTTGTTCACACCAGATGAAATATCAAAACTTCCAACATAAGTTGTTGCAGCTGACAAATCATCTGAGTTTTCATTTACATAAATTTCAATATCTGTTGCGGTGTTATAATATGTTTGATAAGTTACATCATTGATTGGTTGCAAATCAATTTGTGACAAAAAGTCTTTGCCCGTGCTGTTTGAAATTTGATAACCAATTTCTAATTTTGTGCCAACGGTTTGAGTTGCATAATAATTGGTTGATGACAAAAGCACTTTGTCAAAGTTTGAAATTTCTTCATCGGTTTCATCAGCAGCAATAAAGTCTGCAACACCATAAACAAAGTCAAATGCAAAAATATCAGAATAAGAAAGATAAACAATTTCTTGCATTGAATTATCTTCACCAACACCCCAGCTGTTTAAAAGAATAAATGCACCAGTGCTGTTATATTTTCCAGCATAATTATCATCATATCCAACAAGAGTAACGGCATGATGTCCAGAATATGATGCATACTTGTCATAAACAATATCGCCGTTATAACTTGAAACAGTCCAAGGCATACCTATTCCAAGAGCTCCGTCTCTAACAATTGCCCTTTTAACTGCAGTGATATATGTTTGTTTAACGGTTGATGATGATTTTTTGAGATCCTCTACATGAGGAAAGAGATAATATTCTTTTACATCAAAAATTTCATCACCTGAAAAATCAACATCAACAACATCGGTTGTTGATCCTAAATTTTTGTAATATTCATTAATAAGTTCATAAGGATAATCAAACTCACTCACATAATCAAGGTCAAAACTTTGTGAAAGAATTTGATAATCATTTGAACCCTCGTCAAAAAATAAGTCTTTAATTTGAACTGCAAGTGCAGCCGCCGAAACTCTTATATGTTCGCCATATCTATATTCATAAGTTAAGTTCAAGAGCTGTGCAAGTGACATTGCATAACAAGTGCCAAATGGGTTTTGGTCGTAAACTTCGTGCTTAACAGAGTTTAAAACATTAAACTCACTTGCAAGTGGTGAGTTATCTGAAATCAAACCTGCCAAGTTTTCATTGTCATTAAATGCAGACATCACAAGGGCATCTTCTGTTGCTGCTGCAACCGCCATTTGCTCACCTTTTGCATGACCTATGTTGCCAAAAAACAAGCCTAATGCTGCAATAAAACAAATTAAAAATGAACTTAAAATCTTTTTCATAAGCGACCTCGACTAAAATTCTATTTTAAGTATATCACAGAGCCGCGACGGCAACAAAATGATAAAATTAATTTATTAAAAATAAATTAAAAAAAATTAAACAAAAAAAACGGCAGCAAAATTGCTGTCGTTTGATAACCCTTTAAACTAATCTTTTTTGTCTTTTGTTTTGGTTGTTTCAGACTTGTTTTCTTCAACAGATTCTTCAACCACTTCAACAGTTTTTTCATCTTCAACTGGCTCAGACTTTGAAGATTCTTCTTGCTCTTTTTTGCTTTCAGCTGCTTTTTTTTCTGCAAGGGCTTTTGTTCTTTTAACCCTCTCATAAGCAACCAAAAGTTTTGGAACATTATATCTTAACACCATTGTTGACAAAAGATTTAAAAACACATTAACAATTGCAACTGGAAGACCAATAACAAGAGCATATTTGAGTGGAAAAATGAGCATTGCTAAAAAGCCTAAAATCATTCCGCCAATATGCACAACAATTCCCTTGTTTGACTCCATTAAAAATGTGAGCAAATATTCAGGATTGTTTGGGTCAGCAAGTTTCTTTTTGCTGAATCCACCAAGAGCACCAAGCTCTAAAACCTTGTCTTTCCAAGAACGAATTTTAAGTTTTTCATAAAAATTTCTTTCTCTTTTTGAAACCTTAAAAATCTTTTTATCGTGAGTAAACCATTTGTTTGGGCTTATGTTGATAAGTTTTGCAAAAATTCCATCAACGGCAATTTCAAACACAACGGCAATTATAACCATTGCAATAACCCACCATGGCGAATAGCCAAAAACAGCCGTGCCAAACAAAATGTTTAATACCGAAATAATAAACATTGACACAAAAACAATTGATAAATATAAAATCATACTTTCTCCAAAACAAAAAACCTATTTTTCATAAACTAAAGGTGTTTTGTAAAATTCTTCATAAGTTTTAACCACTAATTCATAGTTTTTGTCTCTCATTTGTTTAACATTTTCAGGCTTTGACAAGTTTTCATCAGGATAAATTGGTGGCATAATGTTAACTGTATATTCTTGAACAGGAAAACCGTTAGGGTCAATAACATCAGAGTCTTCCATCGTGATAAACATAGGAATAACTGGCTTCATTGAATTTACTGCAAATCTAAAAGCACCATTTTTAAAAGGTCTTGGTTTTCTATAGTTCCACCACATTGCCTGTTCTGGATAAACCAAAATCTTTTCACCTCTTTTCAAAAGAGTGTCCATTGATCGCATAAACTTTCGCATAGTTTCTTGATTTGAACTAAGTGGAAGTGTGTTGCAATGTCTTAAAATTGTTCTAAATGGTGGCGGAGAGGCAGTGTAGTTGCCCTCTTTGATAACTTTGAAAAGTTTTCTTCCTTTCATATATGGCTTAATAGCTCTCCAAACAGCATAATTTTCTGCAACACTAAAATGGTTGCTGGTGATAATTGCACCACCTTCAACCGCTAAAAAATTTTCAATTCCCTTCACTTCTTTTATGATTAATTGTCTTTTTTTAATCATATTTTCAAAGAATCTTGTTCCTAAGAAATTTGCAATTTTATTTTTAATTTTGCTAGAAAATTTTTCATTTAAATAATCAATTTCGTTTGGCAAAAGTTCTTTTGCTTCAGGGTCAGCTTCAACATCTTCGTCCCATCTTTCTTGTTTTTCGAACTCAGCAATTTTTGCCAGAACTTTTAATCTTTCTTCTGATTTTTCCATACTATTAAATTACCATATAAAAAAATTATAATCAATTAATTCTTTTTGAGTTTCTTTTTAAATGTGTTGTCTGAATCAACATATTCAAAAGCTTTGATTTGAATTTCGATTCCTGCTTTTTCTTTTTTGAGTCTTGCAAGAGTGTCATAACTATCTCTGATTGCAATAATATCACTGTAAAATGGTGAGTTCTTTGCATATTCCCAGAAATAATAACCTAAGAACATATCAGGAACATGCCATGGTTTTGTTCCAAGAGCATAGTGAACAATTTTTGGATTTTCACAATCAACAACTTCAAGTGGTGTTCTATTCCACTCAAAAGGAAGATATTTGATTTTTCCATTGCAAAGATAGTTGATATATGATTGATCTGGATCAATAACATTAAAGTTGTATGTGTTGATAAGGTCAACAAATTGTTCTTCAATTTTGTTTTCTCTAAACTTTGCAAGGTCCATAACCATAATGCCTGAGTTGATATATTCAGTTGCATCAATACCAACAGCCTCTTTTGTGTAGTGACTGAAAACTGGTGAATTCAAAATCCAATTTTCAAGAACACCCGCAATATAGTTGTCTTCAAGGTCAGTGTGATAAAGTTCAGAAACATCTCCAAGAACAATAATGTCACAGTCTAAATATAAAACCTTGTCATATTGTGGAAACAAACTTTGAATAAAAAGTCTATAATAACAAGCAAGGCCAAAATGTGATTCAATTGGAAGTTTATGTTCAATGTCTTTGATTGAGTTTGAAATGTTTGCAAAGTCAATTGTGAAGTTTTCATCTTCAAGCTCTTTAATCAAATTAACCTTATCGTCATCAAGACCTGTGTTTAAAACCACGATATGATATTTATAGTCTTTTGATGCATTTGCAATAAGAGATCTTATTGTTACATCTAAGAACGGAATGTAATTATTATCTGTTGAAAAGAAAATAGGAATTTCGCCTTTGGTGTATTTTACTTCTATGTTTGTCATAATTTTCCTCCATAGTAAAATAATTTTTACACTAGCATTATTACAGAAATATGCGGTTTTTTCAACTTAAAACACTGGAATTTTCTTCCAACTTTAAAAAACCATTCCCATAATTAAAAAATGCATTCCCATTTTCTGGGAATCGCCTCATTTCTGTCTCAAAATTTCTAGAATTAAACAATCTCAAAGCATTGATTTTTTTTATAAAATTTGTTATTATGTTTTTATAAGGAGAATGATATGAAACCTATTGCAGAAGTTATTGCAGACAACTTAATATCACTCAGAAAAAAGCGAAATTTAACACAAAATGAACTTGCTTTAAAACTTGGATATTCTGATAACACAATTTCTAGGTGGGAACATGCTGAAATTACACCATCAATTGAATCGCTTGAAAAGATTGCTGAAATTTATTCTGTTTCAATTGAATCACTTTTAAAAGACAACATTTCACAAACATTAAGTCATCAAGAAAAGTCTTTGAAGATTAGAAGAATTTGCACCGCATCACTTATTGTTATGACCGCTTGGCTTTTTGCAATTATTGTTTTTGTTTATGGCCAAACAATTCTTCACAGAAATTGGTGGACAATTTTCATTTGGGCAATTCCACTTTCTTGTTTGATTTTGGCTCCATTTAACAGTAACAGAATCTATATTTTTGTTGTTGCAACGGTGTTTGTTTGGACCTTGCTTCTTGCAGTGTTTTTAGAATTTTATAGATTTAAACTTTGGCTTATTTTCTTCACTGGAATACCTGTTCAATTGTCATTAATCATTTGGGCATTTATAAGACCAAAAAGAAGCAGTGGAGAAACAAAATAATGAAAACTTATAACAAACTTGTAAGGGACAGGATTCCTGAAATAATTGTTAAAAATGGCGGAAAACCAAAAACAAGAGTTTTGTCAAATGAAGAATATTTGACTGAGCTTAACAAAAAACTTCAAGAAGAAGTTAATGAATATTTTGAAAGCGAATCTGTTGAAGAACTTGCAGACATTGCAGAAGTTTTAGAAGCTATAATTTCAACAAAAACAACAACAGAAGAATTTCAAAAAATTAAGGAAGAAAAAGCTAACAAAAGAGGCTCATTTAAAAATAAAATCTTTCTTGAAGAAGTTGACGAATAAAAAAAGAGAAGTGACTTTCACTTCTCTTTTTATTTATAAATTATTTTAACAATTCAAGCACGGTGTCAATTGCAAACTTTGTGCTTTTTTTGCGAACTGCGGTTCTTGAACCCTTGAAGTATTTTGTGTAAGTTTGGGTTTTTCCATTTATGCAGATTCCAAAACAAACCATACCAACAGGTTTTGTGGCAGTTCCGCCAGATGGTCCGGCGATGCCTGAAACAGAAATTGCAACGGTTGCCTTTGACTGCTTCAAAAGACCTTCTGCCATTTCTTTGGCAACTTCTTCACTAACCACACCATACTTTTCAATTGTTTTTGGATTTACTGACAAATATTTAATTTTTGCTTCATTTGCATAAACCACAACAGATTCATCAAAAACTTTTGATGCCATTGGAACATTAACAATCGTTGCTGCAATCATTCCTCCAGTGCAACTTTCAGCAGTTGAAATTTTGTAGCCCTTTTCAATTAATTTTAAAACTAACTCTTTTTCTCTCATAAGCCTTACTTCTTAATTTCGCCATTTCTTAAAATAAGTTGTTCAAAATCTTCTGTCATATTCAAAAGTTTTTCTTTTAAAAACCTTGGACGAAGGTCAACAGAAGCCACATCTTTGAGATTAACCCATTTATATCTAAGTGTTTTTAAAACACCCTTGTCGTTTTCAACAAATTCCCAATCTTCTTTTGGAGCAAATTTGCTTTTAATCATAAAATAGATTCCAATTTCGTGAGCCAAAATATTTGTTCTTGAGCTAACGAAAAAGTTTTCGATTAAAAATTTTGGATTTCCAACTTCAACAGGAAAGCCAAGTTCTTCTTCAAGTTCTCTTGCAAGAGCTTCTTTTGAAGATTCACCAATTTCTACCCTTCCACCAGGAAGACAATAAAATTGATTGTTTGCAACAGCTTGAACTAAAAGTCTTTCATTTTCATCAATTAAAATTCCAACGACACGGTATTTAAATTCGCCCGATTCATCTTTAAAATTAATATCCATAGTTAACCTCCAAGATAACCTAATTAAATTATATCACAATTCTAACTTTTTAGCAAAAAATCTATAGTGGTTTTGAAATTTATTCTTCAGTTGTTGCTTCGTTCAAAATATCTTTAAGATCAATCAAGTCATTAACCTTGTTGACAACTGTTTCTATATTCTTTGGCGAACCTGAAATAATGAGTGTATCACCTTTTTCCATAACAGTTTCAGGCATTGGCTCAATTGTTTCACCATCTCTTTTGATAACAACAATATTGATTCCGTATTTTTTTCTTACATTTACATCAATAATTGTTTTATCTGCCCAACTTTGAGGACATCTTGTTTCAACAATTTTATAGTTGTCAGTGATAGAAATAATATCATTTGAAAATGGATCAGAAAGTGTAGATGCAAGTTTTTTGCTCATATAAACTTCTGGGAAAAGAACAAGGTCTGCACCAACTTTTTCAAGCAAGTCTTTATGTTGTTCATTTTGAGCTTTTGCAATAATATATGGCACACCAAGTTCTTTTACAATTAAAGTTGCAAGCATTGACGAAGTTAAATCACTTCCAATGCAAATCATTGCACAGTCAAAATTTTGAACACCAAGTGAATGTAAAACATCTTTTTTTGTTACATCGGCAACAACTGCATGAGTAACAAACTCTTGCACCTCTTCAATATTTTGTGCATTGTTGTCAACTGCAAGAACTTTTTTGCCTTCTTCTGCAAGATTCATTGCCAAACTTTTTCCGAACTTTCCAAGTCCAATAACCACATAATCATTAAATTCGTTTGTTCTTAAATTTTCCATATTTACCCCACAATAATTTTCGCATTAACATATTCAATTGCCGCTGTATCTTTTGATTTAAATGCAAGTGGAATGGTAAGCATTCCAATTCTTCCAACATACATAAGCAAAATCAAAACTAGTTTTGATCCCACTGACAAAAGCGGAGTGATTCCAAAACTTAAACCAACAGTGCAAATTGCTGATAATACTTCATAAATAATCGCATCAAGCGATACAACCGAACCCTCAAAAACAAAAATTAAAATACTTCCAACAAGCAATAATCCTGCCATAATAATAGCGATTCTAACAGCCTTGGTTAAAACCTTGTTAGATATTTTTCTGTTGTTGAAGATAATATTTCCATTTTGGTCTTGATTTCTAAACACAAGCAACAACAAAAGGAAAAATGTTGTTGTTTTGATTCCACCTGCAATTGACATTGGTGAACCACCAATAAACATCAAAACCTCTGAAACAATCAAAGAAATTTGTGTCATTTGCGATTGGTCAAATGTGCAAAAACCAGCAGTTCTGGTTGTTATGCTTTGAAAAAATGAATTCATAATTTTGTCACCAACTGACATACTGCCAATTGTTGCCATATTGTTCCACTCACAAGCTAAAATTGTAACTGCACCACCAACAATCAAAATTGCTGTCATAACTAATACAATTTTTGTGTGAATTGTTAATTTTTTATTTGTTGTTTTTGTTTCAATTATATCAAGTGGAACAATAAAACCAATTCCACCCATAACAATCAAGAACATAACAGGAATCAAAATAAATGGATTGCTATAAAACATCATTAAATTTGAAAATTCTGGTGTTAAAGTTCCAAATGAATCAATACCTGCATTGCAAAATGCTGAAATTGAAAGAAATATTGATTTAAAAATTCCCTGTCCAACACTATCTGTAAAATTTATCATTGGCGGAAGTATTGCCAAAAAGCCAACAAGCTCACAAAAAAGTGTAATAAACACAACTCTTTTAACGGTTTTTACAACACCCTCATTATCATCTTTGTTGAGTGCTTCTTGAAGGGTTATTCTTGCTTGATAATTGATTTTTTTGCCAATAATCATAAAAACAAGTGCTGTCATTGTAACAAAACCAAGTCCACCAAATTGAATCAAAAACAAAACAACAATTTGACCAAACATATTAAGCTCTGCCGCAATATCAAAAACCATCAAACCAGTAACACACACCGAAGTTGTTGCGGTGAAGGCTGCATCAACAAAAGGAATCCACTTGCCCTCTGTGTTTGAAATTGGAAGACATAGCAAAAATGCCCCAACCAAAATGAGAGCAGCAAAACCAAACAAAATTACTTTTGCCGGTGTCATTTTAAAAATTTGTTTAAATTTTATATTCGAATTCATATTTCATATTCTAACACACATAAGAGCAATTTCAAAACATTTCTGCCACAAGCAAGTGCTTTTTGTGGAAATTTGCAGGTTTTAGGGGTATCAAATTTGTCGCTGCCGTTGACTTATAGCAGGTTTTATTATAAAATTATGATATATGGAGGAATTATGGCAGAACAAAAAATTCCAAATTTCACTGAATCAGAAGCAAAATGCATTTATGCAGAATCACTTAACGACTTGCTTGTGAGAATATATCAACACATTGAAAAAAACGGTTTTAACACTGACCTTTTTCTTGAAGATTTTCAATCAGAAGAACTCATTAATTTTGGTATTGCAACAACCGGTTTTTTGAGTGTGCAAAACTTTGAACAATTGATTGGAACTTTAAAAGATTCAGAAATCGACAATCTTATTGGCGGAACCTTTAATCTTAAAAAGTTGTCATATAGAGAAGCGGCAGAAATCACAAGACAATGTGATGCAAGACCTACTCAAACAAAAAACAAAGGAACAAAAACACAACTCTATAAAATTCAAGACAGCAGCTATTCAATTGTTTCAAAAAACGGAAGAAACACTTTGGTTTTAAAAACTCCTGAAGTTGAGTATTTCACCACTGCAACAAACCCAATCACAACCAAAGATGTTTTTCATATGATTAGAAACCTAACTGCTCACTCAACATCTTATAAAGCTGGTTCGAAAATTGTTTTTTACACAGAAGATGGATATCTTGAACTTCCAAGAATGTGGTTTAGAGGATACTCAGAACTTTTTGTAAACAACCTTTCAACATTTGACACAGAAAAGGCAAAAACAATTCTTCATAGCGAACTTCCAAAACAAGGAAATTATCTTGAAAGTTTTGACGATATTAACAAAGCACTTTCAGCAATCAAAGGTTTGTTTGACAAAGAAATTGTTTCTAGCTTTTTTAGAGTTAACAATTTTGTAAGATACAGACTCACCTATCAACCAGATTTCTTTGAAAGACCACTTGAAGAAAAAATTGAAATTTTAGTTCAAATTATTGAAAAGAATCCAAACTACTTAACAAAGCCAAGTGAAACCATCAACCCTTCAATAATTTATAATTTGCAACAATTAATTTCAAGAGAACTTGCAAAGAGAGATGTTAAAGCTCAACTTAACAGTGATGATCCTCTTTTTGAAGAAAGTGAACAACTTGCAGCAGAATATGTAGATTTTCAAAGACAATATAACTTCGTTATGCAAAATAAAAATCCAAAACCTGCACTTCTTCAACACTTGATTAAAAAACTTGAAGAACTTGATGCTAAAAAAGCAAGACTTCTTGCAACTATTGAAAACAGAGAAAAACTTGAATCTGCCCACATGGAACTTTATAGTGCCGAAGAACTTAAATTTCTTCCTATTGAAGTTGCTATCAATGTTATTGCTCTTATGGCTTATAACAGTTTGGTTACAAGCGGATACTACGAAGATGTGCTTAGCACAGCAGATTTTAAAAATTTATCAACCGAACACAAAAAATTTGTAAATGGTTTAAACCTTGACGAACTCACTTATCAATATCAAGACAAAAAATTCAGCACCCCATTTGCTGCCGACAACAAATACTTTATTCTTTCAGCAATGAGAAATGCAATTTGTCATGGACTTATTTCTTATGAACTTCCAACAGCAAAAAAAGGTGAAGTTGCAGACTTCACCTCTGCTAAAATCACATTTTATTTAGACCGTGAAGATATTATGGTTTCAGGCACAGTTGAAAGTTTCTTCAAACTTTTATCTTCTGCCGACTTCTTTAAAACAAGACCTGAATCAATGCTTTCAAAACCAATTGCAATGATGAAAAAATCACTTCCTAACCTTCCAAAATTTCCAAAATTTTCAAAGGCAGAAAGTTCATCTGGCGGACCAAAAAAAGATAGTTAACCACTATCTTTTTTTATTTTTTCGCAAATTTATTTTTATTTTTGTTTATTTTTAAGTATTTTTTCACTATTTTTTGATATCATTTTGCGATTTTTTGTTTATTTTTCTATGATTTTAATAAGTTTTTTGTGATTTTTTTGAAATTGCTGCAAAATCATTATTAAATATAAAAAATATATGTTAAAATTGTTAACATATAAGGAGAATCTATGAAACAAAAGATAGTTATTTTTGATTTTGACAACACTCTCATTCACTCAATAAAACTTTGGAGAAAAGCAATTAATGTTGACCTTTTCAAAAAGCACGGTTTAAAACCAAACCCTGAAATTAAAAAAATGCATGGCGGAAAAAGCAATTTAGAAATCGCTCAAATTTTTGTTGACCTTTCTGGCATAAAAACAACCGCAAAGAAAATTGTTAAAGAGTGGTATGACCTTATGTTTGACAACTACACCACAAAAGCAAAAATCATTAAGGGTGCAAAGGCATATATTTCAAAACTTAAAAGTGAAGGCAAAAAAATTATTCTTGCTTCTGCAACCGGTGAAGAGTTGCTTCTTCCTGTTGTAAAAGAATTGGGATTTGATGTTATGTTTGATGAAATCCACACAGAAAACACCGTTGGTGCTCCAAAAAGAGACCCTATGTTTTATGTTAAGCTATTAGAAAAACTTGATGCAAAACCAGAAGATGTTTTTGTTTTTGAAGATTCTTATTATGCAATTGCAAGTGCCACCAGTCTCAGAATTGAATGTGGTGCAATTGTTTGCAAAGCAACAAAAAACAGACTTACATACTTTAACGATGTTTGCTCTGTTGTTATCAAAGATTACACCGACAAAAAACTTAGCAAATTATAAAAATTAATTCCGCAAAAAAATAACTCCGTTTGGAACTTTTCCAAGCGGAGTTTTATTTTAATGTATTAATGCTTATGTTCTTTAAAAACACAAATATCTTTTAAATTTCTATATTTTTCATCAACATCAAGACCAAAACCAAAAACAAACATGTCGTCAATTGTTTTTCCAACATAGTCTGGAGTAAACTCAACAACTCTTCTGCTTGGCTTATCAAGCATTGTTACAAATGTGAGTGACCTTGGGTGTCTTTGTGCAAGTTCAGACCTTGCAGTTGACATCGTTAAACCTGTATCAACAATATCTTCAACCAAAATAACATCTCTGCCATAAATGTCGGTATCTAAATCTTTTTTCAAAACAACAACACCTGTGCTTTTTGTGCCTTCATAGCTACTTGCTTGAATATAGTCAAGTTCAACATCAATATCAATATGCTTCACAAGTTCTGCATGAAAAGCCGCCGCACCTTTCAAAACACAAACCAAAAGTGGATTTTTTCCATTAAATTTTTCGTTGATTTCACCAGCAATTCTTTTTGCCATTTCAACAATTTCATCATGTGAAATATAAACTTCCATAAAAATTTCTCCTTTTTATACCGTAATTTTATCACAAGATTTATTTAATTTAAAAATAAATAACAAACATTATTTATTTTTTTGAACAAAAAAACTCAAACGATTTGTTTGAGTTTTTGTTTTTATTATTGTTTTTGTGAAACAGCTTCGGTTTTTGCAAGTTCTTTTGCAAGTGCAGAAATGCAAGATGTTCTTTCTTGTGCTTCATTTTCAACTTTTGTTATTTTAACTTTTTTGTCAAGCTCAATGAATTTTTTGCTGCCTTCTGCAAAACTTTCTGAATAAGTTTTTCCATCAATTGTTCTGCCTTGATTTTTTGCAGCAACCATTGCAATCCAAGAAAGCAAAACATTAATTTCTGCTTCACTGCCAGAAAAAAGTTTTCTGAAATTGTTTGTGCTTCCTTCAAGAAACTCATCAATATCAATTGCACCAAATTCACCAAAACCAACTGGTTCAATATATTTTTTTGTTTTTCCATAAGAAGTCAAAACTTCATCATTTGAAAAACCACCAACTCTAAAAAGTTTGCCATAAATTTCATCAACATCAACAGCAAGAGTTGTGATTTCTGCAATATTCATAACTTCATGAGCAAATTTTTCAACATCTGAAACATCTACTGGTTGAAGCCAATTTTGTTTTTCCATAGTAATTTCTCCTTTTTCGTCTGGCTTGATTATATCACAGTAAAACACAGATTTCAATACCCATTTAAAATAAAGCACTGACCAAAAATTTGATTTTTGTTGTGTTTTTGTTTGTTTAAAAAATGACAATACTATATTTATTTTGTATAATGAAATTATATAAAGGATAAAAAAATGATTTATTTAGTTAGACACGGACAAACCAATTGGAATAAACTTGGAAAAATTCAGGGTCACCAAGATATTGAATTAAACGACGAAGGCAGAAATCAAGCAAAAGTTGTTAAAGAAAAATTAAAAAATGTTAAATTTGATATGGTTTTTTCAAGTCCGCTTAAAAGAGCAGAAGAAACCGCAAAAATTATTTCTGAACAAACCATCACAATTGATGACAGATTAATAGAAAGGTTTAATGGCGAACTTGAAGGAAAATCAAAAGTCGAAATTACCGTTTGGCCAGAATTTAACAATTCAAATGACACCAGTTATGGCATTGAGCCGCTTGATGATTTTAAAGCCAGAATCAATAGTTTTTTAGATGACATCACCACTAAATATAAAGGTAAAAACATTTTGATTGTAACCCATGCTGGGGTTTGCCTTTATGTTAGATGCTATTTTGAAGGAGAACCAAACGACATTCTTGACAAACACTATAAAATGAAAAATTGCGAAGTTTTAACTTATGAAAACTAAAAAAGTCCATACGAAATTTTTTGCTGTTTCGTATGGGCTTTTTTATTAATAATTTTTTATTGTTTTCACAACATTATGCTTTCCAAAGGCTGTGCAAATTGCAATAAGCGAAAACCGCTTCAACTTCGTCACCTTCAGTAATTGCGAATTCTGCTGTTGGTTTTTGATTTGGACTTAAATGCTTTCTTTGTGAACCTTGTTTTGTTTGAACAGAAATCCATTCAATATAGTGTTCTGGTTGCATTGGGTGTTCAACAGAACCAACAACAACTGAAACAATTCCATCTTTAACTTCATAAACAGGAATATGTTTTTCAGCAGAAGCTTCGGTTGTTCCTGCAACGATTTCTGTCATAGCCATTCCGCAGCAAATGATTGGAACACCACTTTCTTTAACAACTTCAACAATATTTCCACAATGTGGACAGATATAAAATTTTTGACTCATAATTTTTCTCCTTTTTTTGTTTGATTTTTATTATTTTATTTGCAAATTTCTTCTGCAAGTTTTTGAAGAGCTGCCTCACTGTCAGCTGAAAGGGCTGACTTAATTGACACAGCTGTTTCTGTAAATGTTAAGTTTTTGCAAGATTCAAGCATAGACTTCATAACTCTGTTAGCAGTTGCTGCCCAGCTTCCGTTTTCAATCAAACCAACTGTTTTGTTTTGGAAGTTTCTTTCGGTTAAATGATGAATAAACTCTCTCATAAATGGGAAGATTTCAGCATTATAAGTTGTGGTTGCAAGAATAATTTTGCCATATCTAAAAGCATCTTCAACAGCTTCTGCCATATCGCATCTTGCAAGGTCGTTAACGACAACTTTTTGCCCCTTTGCTTCAATCATTTCAGCAAGTTTCAAAACTGCTTTTTTGGTGTTTCCATAAACAGAAGTATAGAAAATTGCAACACCTTCACTTTCAACCGCATAGCTTGACCAAGTGTTATATAAATCAATATAATAACCCAAGTTTTCGGTTAAAACTGGTCCGTGAAGCGGACAAATTGTTTTTATGTCAAGACCAGCAGCCTTTTTCAAAAACATTTGAACTGGAAGACCATATTTGCCAACGATTCCAATATAATATCTTCTTGCTTCACAAGCCCACTCTTCTTCTGTGTCAATAGCACCAAACTTTCCAAAAGCATCAGCAGAAAACAACACTTTTTCAGTTGATTCATAAGACATAACAACTTCTGGCCAGTGAATCATTGCAGCTTCAACAAAGTTTAGTTTATGCTTTCCAAGTTCTAAAGTTGAACCTTCTTTAACCACAATTTGCTTATCTGCAAAATTGTCGCCAAAGAAATTTTTCATCATAACAAATGCCATTTGAGATGAAACAATTTTGGTTTCTGGATATGCTTTCACAAAATTAACAATGCTTCCAGAATGGTCAGGTTCCATATGATGAACAACCAAATAATCTGGTTTTTTGCCACCAAGAAATTCTTTGATATTTTTGAGCCACTCAGCAGCAAATCTTTCATCAACGGTATCCATGACTGCAATCTTTTCATCAAGAATAACATAAGAATTATATGCCATTCCATTAGGCACAATATATTGACCTTCAAACAAGTCAATTTCGTGGTCGTTTACACCAACATATTTAATATCTTCTGAAATTTTCATTAAACTTTTTCTCCTTCAATTTCGCTATTTATATTATAACACTTTACAATTTAGCAACAACCTCACTATGAGTTGTTATTCTTTATTGTTATGTAAAATTTCCATAATTTTATTATATCAAATTTTCATTAATTGTAAATAAAAAAACAAGTCAACCTGTGACTTGTTTTTGTTTTTTTATTCATCACCCATTCCAAGCGGAAGATATTTTTGTTGAAGGTTTGTAAATTTTTGGTCGTTTATATGTTTTAAATATTGACCGTGAATTCCACAAAAATAGTCAAACAACTCTTCAACCATTTCAATATCAAGACCGTCAGCAGTTGGAAAAATATGGTCTAAATCCATCTTTCCAAGACTTTCATCTTTTGTATAGTTTTTAAGCACTGCATCAATTAAATTATATCTGTGAGTGTGAAGCACTGTTTCAATTTTTTCTTTTCCTCTTAAATTGTGACTTGCCGCCGCACCTTTAAAAGTGTCTGCAACTTTGTCGATTCTAAAAAGCTGAATTCCTTTTTCACCGCCGTCATCACAGAAATAATAAAGAATAAATGAATATGTGTCGTTGGCTCTGTTATATTCTTTAACTTTCACAAAATAACCAAGTGAAATGTGTGTGTAAAAGTTTATATTGTTAATTTTGTCATTTTGAAAAACTTTGCATCTGTATAACTTTCTGGTAACTTCAATGGTTTCACCATCAACAACTTCTTTTGAAAAGGCATAGTTGTTTCCCCTAACCAAAGAATGTTTTTTTGGAAGGTTCAAAAGAGCTTCTGCAAAATCTTCATTAAGCACAAGGTTTGTTTGGCTATATCTTGCCGCTGTTTGCATACTTTGTTTGTGCAATTCTTTTGAATTTGGAACAACGGTTTTTCCGCTCTTTGTGTCAAAAAATCTAAATCCGTCAAAAGCAATATTGTTTGCAGTTAAACCATAGCCATCACAAAGAATTTGATTTTCTAAAAATGCCAACACTTTTAAATAGTTTGGAATATCTTTATATTTTGCATCTTTTCCACTAAACCTTTCAGTGTTGATATTGATTTTTTTGGTGGTGAGATTATCACCTTCTCTAAATGAATCTGGAAGATATGAAAACAAATATTCATAAATGAGCCACTCTCTGTCTGGCAAATTCATAGTTGGATTCTTTTTGTTTTCTGCAATCATATTATCAATTTCTGCTTCAACCGAATCTATAAAAATTGCAAGTTCGTTTACGGTTGCAGTTTCCAAAATTTTAACAGCCGCAAGACGGTTTACTGAGCCATGTGACTGAGTTAAAATTGCCCTGATATATTCAAGTCGTTTCGCTTCATAATAACTTGTTTCAGCGGCAGAAAATGTTCTTGGCTTGTTTTGATTATCAGATTTTAAAACTGCTGTTTGAGTTGTGTAATTTTTTAGTTCATCAAAAAGAGCAACCACAAATTCTTCTTTGGTTGGATAAGCCGCACCTTCACTAAAATACAACTTATCAAGCTCAGCTGCTGCCACTTTGAAAGCCGCAAAACAGTTGTCATAAATTTTGTCATTTTGCAAAATATCACTAAAATCAAATCTGGTTTTTGTTACCGCCGCACCATACCAATTATCTTCGGTGTGTGGCTTGATAACAGATATATTCATATTTGAAACAGCCGTCATCAATGCTGCAAAGTCTGGATTTTTTAAAATAGCTTTAATGTTCATAACTCCCCCTTGCTATTTTTAACACTATCTTTATTATACCATATTTTCAAGCTGTTTTCAACAATAAAAAAACAGTCAAAATTTTTGACTGTTTTAACCTTCCATTTGTGAAGATTCATAAATTGGTCCTATTTTAAAGCCGTTTTTTCCAAAACTTTTTGGTTTTTTCATTAAATCCATAGCTATTAATTGTCTGACTCTTGAATTGATTTCTGTTAAATTTCTTCCACCAACATATTGTGGAATTGTTGTATCTAAAACTGGCTTTATTATATATTTTGAATTATCAATGTGAATATATCCATTTGCATCTAAAGAAACTTCACAATCAATATTTTGCATCAAAATTTCACCTTTATCATTAATAATCAAATAGTCTCTTTCAAAGTCAGAATATTTGCCGCTATCAAAAAGGCTATCAATTCTTTGTGCTGCATAATCAGAATCAGCAAGTTTTGTGCAACTCCAACCGTGAATAATGTTATCTCTAAAAACAACACACACACCAATCTCTGGATAATAAAGCATTTGTTTTCTTATTCCAGGTGAAACATAATCTCTTGTTTTTTTAATCATTTTTATTTCCTTAATATTTAGTGTTTAAAATATACAACACAACCACAGCTTTCGTCAATAATCAATTGCAATAACAATAAATTTTGTAACGATTTGTGTGTTTGATGAATAATATATTATTGGTGTTAACACCGAATATTTTTAAGGAGAAAAAATTAAATGCCAACACAAATTAACAATTCGGCAACCGCCACTTATGGATATGGCAGAACTGGTTCTGACACAGCAGTCAGCAACATTGCTGTTGCTAATCTTTTAGAACAATTTGCTATGACAGGAACAAAGTCTGTTCAAAATCCAAATTTTAGACCTGGAGAGATCTTATCATATTATATCACTGCAACCAACAACGGAACAGACTCTCTTTTTAATTTAACCATCACCGACAACTTGGGCGGAGCGGATACACCACTTACTTTTATTGATGGCTCTGCATATTTGTCACTTAATGGTGTTATCACTCCGATTATTCCAACCTCTATTGATCCGTTAACATTTGTTGTTCCATCTGCTTTTACACCAGGCGATATTGCAACAATTAACTTTTTAGCAAGAGTTGGTTCTGGGCTTTCTTCTGACATTTCAGAAATTGTTAATGAAGCAACCATATCTGCAAATCAAGGAAGCACAAGCGGTCCAATTTTAACGGTTGATCCAAACCCAACCGCAACGGTAACCCGTGAAGAGTATGCAAGTGTTACCATCACAAAATCTGTCAGCGAAGAAAACATTGCTGAGGGTGTTCCTTTCTCATATACAATTGAATTAGAAAACTCAGGAAACCTTCCTGCAACCGCCGTTGTTTTAACAGATGTTTTGCCTGAAGGATTCACAGTTAGTTCAATAACATCAACAACAAACGGAGAAACAACAACATTTGCTGCTGATGATTATGAAATTGATCCAACAACAAACACCTTAACACTTCCAACCAATCCAGCAGTTGAAATCACCGTTCCTGCATACAGCGATGGTGCAGTTGGTTTAACAACTGTTGTTATCACTGGCCAAATTGACCTTTAAAATAAGAACCAAGCAAAATGCTTGGTTCTTTTATTTTATTTATTAAATTTTAAAATCTCTATTGAATAATTATTATTTATGTGTTACGATTAGTCTACATTAAGGGGAGATTTTTTTATATGGCATATGATAATGAAATGATGCAGATTATGACAGCAATTTATAAATTTGTTGTGGAAAATCCTGCTGTTCACAGAAATATCATAAGGAAAAAACTTTTGATGAAAGGAAAAGTTTCTTCAAAAGAAAAATTTTCAAAAGCTCTTGAAGGGCTTATCGCTCTTGATAAACTTAAAATGGAAAAAGAGTTGGTTTCAATCAACCCAAACATCTTAGACCTTGGACTTCTTCAAAAAGAAGGAGATGAGTTTTATGTTGTCACTCCAAACTCAAATAAGAAAATGAAGATAGACAAACGAATTGCAGCAGGTTATAAGGTTGGCGATCTTTTAGACATTGTGGTTGAGCATAACGGCGGTCACAGAACTGCAATTATTATTGGCAAAAGCCAAAAAACTGAATTTCCACAAAAACAAACAAAAACTTCAAAACCAGAAATCAAATCAAATATTATTGCAAACAGCGAAAATCTTCTTCTTGGAAGAGTTGTTAAAATTAGCCACGACGAACTTGTGTTTATTCCAAACAAAAAAAGTATTCCAGTTAGGCAGATTCCTATTTTAAACAACAAAGAAGAAGCTGCTGCTTTTCAAGATAAACTCTGCATTTTAGACCTTCAAAACATTTCTGCCCCACTTCTTGGTGGAATAGTTGTTGCGGTTAAAGGTGATGCAGGAAACCCTATTCATGAATATGATGCCATTGCTGAAAGTTATGGTGCAATTATGAGTTGGGACGACCCAAAACTTCAAGCAGAAATTGACAGGATTCCAACTTCTGTTGATATTGAATCACTCTCTTTAATTTCTGAAGCAGAAGCAAAAACTTCGCAAAGAGGTCACACTGTTGACCTTAGACATATTCCTTTTGCAACCGTTGACCCTGCAACTTGCAAAGATATGGACGATGCAATTTATTCAACTTTTAATGAAAATGGCGACATTGTGTGTTATACCGCCGTTGCAAATGTTACAAAATATGTTGACTTAAACAGCGAAATCGGAAAGAGATATCTTGCTGGAGCATTCACAATTTATGCACCAAACAAAGCATATAACATTCTTCCAACAAAACTTTCAACTGGCATTTGCTCACTTAACCCAGATGAAGACAGACTTGCTTTTGTTGTTAAAACAGTTATTGACAAAAGCACCGGAAAGGTAAAAAGCAGCGACATTTATGATGCAGTTATTAAAAGCCGCAAAAAATATAGCTATGAAGAAGCTCAACAAATTGTTGACTACCTTGATGGCGAAGGTTCAAAAGAGTGGTTGCAATATAAGGCAATGACTGGCGAACCACTTCTTCCAGAAGAACAAGTTTTGATGAACTATTATGCTGGTCAAGCAATAAAAGTTGGCTTTGAACAAAGAAAAATGATTAGGTTTGTTGCAAACAAAGAAAGAGAAATTATGTTTGATGAAGACCTTCAAGATGTTGTTGACATTAAAACAATTCCTCACTTATTTTATCACGAAGTTATTGAAGCATTTATGGTTACTGCAAACGAAGCTACTGCAAAATTTGCAAGAGATAAAAGTTTGGACAATGTGTTTAGAGTTCATGATGAACCAAACCCAAGAAAACTTGAAAGAGCAAATGAATTCTTCAATATTTTAGGAATCGAATTTGATGGCGACCTTTCTGCACAAGGCACCAGAACTTTGATTGACTTAATTCGCGACACCGCAAACGAAGAAGTTATTAATAAATTTCTTATCAAAATGCAGTCAAGAGCAGTTTATAGCGAACACCTTTACAGCAACAAAAAGAATGATGCTCCAGAAGACTGGGCCGGTGAAAGAATTTCTCACTATGCACTTCAATCACCACATTACAGCCACACAACTTCTCCAATAAGAAGACTTCCTGACTATGTTACTCAATATAACATTTTGGCAAATATGCACGGAACAAAACCACTTTCTGTGGGCAAGGTTCAAGAAGTTGTTGAAACTGCAAACAGAAGACAACTTGATATTGACCAAGCCGAAAAAGATTTTGATGATATTAGCTCTGTTATGTATTGTGAAAAACATATCGGCGAAACAATGAGCGGCAGAATTTCAAAAATCAGATATACAGCCGCAGAAGAGGGATACGAAGACGATATTGTTGTTATTGTTAAAAACGAAGAAAAAGGAATTTCCGCCGAAATTCCACTTTCACAAATTCTTGGAAGACCAGCAATTGACTGTTCACTTTCAGAGCAAGGTTGTGCCGTTTATGACGGCAGGGGCAACATTGTTGTAACCCTTTGCAAACCAATTGACTTTATCATTGAAAAAGCTGACAGAAAAACAATGATTGTTGTTGGAAAAACCAACAAAGAACTTGTTAGAACCGCAGAGTCAAGAAGTGGAAACGGAAGATTTGTTCGCTCACAAATGAAACACCCTGGCTATGCTCACAGCAGAGCAAAAGACCAAAGAGGTGCAAGAATCAAACAAAACAAACAACACCACTCACAAGAAAATGATTCTGATGGATATCAAAGATAATAAAACAAAAACCAAGCAAAACTGCTTGGTTTTTTATTTATTTATAATTCTATTTTCCCTCTTTTTAAATTTGATAAAGCGGAAGAATATTAATACAAACTTCTTCGTATGGATGATTTGATTTTATTGCAGAAACTGCGGCAGTCAAATCACTTTCTTTGCATTGAAATTCAAGTTTATATTCTGGAGCAAATTCAATTTCGCCAACGGTTCCAAGATATGGTTTTGCACCGTCAATTGGTCTCCAAGAAGAATTAACTTCATACCAAGTCAAACAACAGTCATAGTTTCCAATTTTGCCAAGACCAAGATTATAAAGAGCCGATCTGATTCCATCTAATGCCTCTTTTGGAAGATATGTTTCAACCTTATATAAATTTTCCATAATCGTCACCTTTTGCAAATATTATTTGCCACTTAAATTTTTTACTTCGCGATAAATGTCCATCCAGCTGTCAACTTTTGAAACATTGTCAAGGTCAACTTCACGAATTGGCTCTTCTTTGAAATATAAAACCTTTATATTCGAATTTTTAAACTGATCAATATTGTTTGGATTGTCATCAACCATAACTTGAAGACCAAGCTCTTCACACTTGCCAACCTTGTCTTTAACCGCCCAACAAATTTCATCAAACTCAACATTTAAATCTTTAAGTTTGTTTTCAGCTTCTGTGATTTCTTCCTTTCTATAATAACCTCTTAAAGTGATTAAATATATTTGATGCCCTTCTTCTTTGAGCCTTGTCAAAATTTCTTTTGCACCAACCATAATTTCGCTTTTTCTGGTGATGTCATCATAATACTTCGCAAAAAATTCATTTCTTTCGCTGGTGGTCCAATCAAAGCACATTTCTTGTGAAGCTTCATCTTCTTTCAAACGATTCTTGCCCAAATGAAAATATGACCAAAAATCTGCATAAAATTTTAAATTTCTTTCAGAGTCAAAAACAACCCCATCAAAATCAAATCCAATTTTCATAATTTCACCATATCATTAAAACTTGCATAATTATTAGTTTTTGCAAATTGCTTCAAATTCTTCAAAGGTATTAACAATTATCAAGTTTTTCAAATCGCCTTCTAACACAAATCCATTTTGTTTGCAGGTTTCAATAAATTTAAGTAAACCGTCAAAAAAGTTTTTATAGTTATAAAGCACAATTTTCTTGTCTTGCAAATTGTTTTTTCCCTCTTCGATAACACCAAACATTTCGCCTAATGTTCCTGAGCCGCCAGGCATAAAGAGAAACAGTCCGCAATCGTTGTAAAATGATTTTAATCTATCAAAGCTTGAATCTTCAATTTTGCACTCAACATCTGGCATTGATTCAAGGCTTATTTTGTATGCATCAATTGTGTAACCGGTTACTTTTCTATTTCTGTTTTTAAATGTGTGATAACACACAGAAAGCATACCTTTGTCATAAGGGCTGAAACAAAGGTCATAATCATTATCACATAAAAAATCACAAACCTTTTGCATTTCTTCATAATAACATTTTTCAAGATTAGGACTTGAACTACAAGCAATAAAAACTTTCATAACATAATCTCCTATATGGCAATTATAACATAAATACAAAAATTTGTATAATTTTTT
>JAZRNH010000015.1:0-69236 GCA_045648025.1 Clostridia bacterium | reverse complement strand
AATTTTTCAAGGTCAGCGGCATACATTGTTCCTTTTCCGCCAAGAGCATAAAAGTCACTATTGATGCTCAAAATAAAACTTGCTTGATTGATTTCTTGTTCTTTGTTAAGTTCAAGCCAGATTCCGAATGCACCAACAACCGCTGTGATGATGGTTATTAAACTTACAAATGTGTCATTAATTATATCAAAATATGACATCGCGATTAATGTTAATGAAATTAAAATGATAGAAAAAAATGAAACTTTACTTGCATATCTCATAAAAAAATCTCCTTTACCTGCACATTATAGCACAATATAAAAGCAAACTCCAAAAGATTAATAAAAAAAGAACCGCAAAAACCGGTTCTTTTTATTAGTTGATTATTTAATAAACTTAACTTCACCAATTTCTTTGTAGGTTGGTTTTGGTGAGTTTGGGTCTGCAAATCCAAGAGCGGCAAGTCCATAAACCACATGGTCGTCTGGAATTTCAAGTTCACTTAAAAGTTTGCGAACCTCTGGTTCATCACAAATGTTTGTGAGTTGGTTTATCCACACAGAACCCACACCATAAGACTCTGCTGCCAAGAATATATTTTGCAAAGCACAGGCATTGTCTTCTCTTCCATATTTGCTGGTTTTTAAGTTTGAAGGAATAATAATTGCCACAGGGTTATACATATTATATCCTGGTCTGTTAAGAACTTTTTCAATAACAGCAGATAGTTTTTCAATAATTTGTTTGTTTGAAACCACAGTAAACTTCCAAGTTTTTTGACACATTCCGCTTGGTGCATGCATTGCAGCGGTGACTAAGTCTTTCAAAATTTCTTCGGAAATCGGTTTGTCAGAAAAACTTCTTGTGCTTCTTCTGTTTAAAATTGTTTTCATTGTTTCATTCATAATTTGTTCTCCTAATTTTATTATATCACAACACCCGCAGTTTGTGAAAATATAATCAACAAAAAAACTCAACCCGAAGGTTGAGCTTTGATTTGTTTTATTTTTTTAATATTTATAATATTTTTTCTTGATTAACTGAATCGCTATCAATCTTTTTTTGAACTTGATTTTTGAATTCAATTAAATCTTTATAGTTTTGTGGATTTAAATCAATGATATCTGACAATTCACTCAATTGTGATTTTATATCACTATCAGCAATGGTTTGGTTTTCTTCAACCACACAACTATCATTAACTTCATAAATTCTTTTCTTGTTTTGTTCAACAAACATTGCTTCGCCATCAAGTTTTAACAAACTGATAATTTCTTGCAAACAACAATATTCTGAATTTTCATTTTCAGCAGAAACAGTTTTTGTTATATTTAAGTTTCCATTGCTAACCGTTACAACTCTATAATCGTTTCTTAAAATAGAACTAAGAATCAATTCTGATACAAAGATAGCCGAATCCATTTTACTTTTATTTATTAAAGAAACAGCATCATTTATAGATACGGTAGGGTTGATATTAATTAAATTTTCTCCATTTTGATAATCGTATCTATATCCGCAATAACCATCTAAACTATCTAATCTTCCGCTAAGAACTCTTCCGTTAATTGTTTCTTCAGTGATGCAAAATTTTCCAACATTAATTTTTTTAATTTTTAAACCATTATCGTGAAAAGCAATAGAGATTGAATAATTTAATCCAGAGTTGTTTATATAATTTATTTCTAATGTATAAATTAAATTGTTTATTTTTTTCATATTTAAACCTTTATTTTTTTCTTTATTTGTTTTGTTGATATTTTAAACAAAAAAAGTGGTTTTAAAATTAACCAATTTTTTATTAGAACTGACGAGTTTTTTCGCCTGATATTTAATTCTTTTTTGCTCCGTAATTTTATCATTAAAGAATATAATATGTCAATACACACATAAATTTTAGCCGTTAAAAATATGTAACAAAAGAAGCTTGTTTTTTGATTATTTAAACAACAAAAAAAGAGAACTTGTTTTGGTTCTCTTTTGTGTTTGTTATTCTCCCAAGCCTTGTGATTGAGCTTCGCTTTCTGCTTTTGCTAATTCTGCTTTCTTTTGACGAATATAATAAACTAGTGCAACAATAGCACCCGCTTTCTTTTCATCTTCTACACGATTACTCATGCTATAAGATCCTTTTTTTATATCTTCTGCAGATTTAACACTTTCTGTTCTAATAAAAATTCTTTCCCATTTATCTAATGGTTGTTTTATAATATTATAGTCAAAATCAAAATCTCCGTGTGGGCCATATGAATAAGATGCTTCAACTTCAATAACATCAAGTCTGCCAGTTTTTGAATTTAATCCAAAAATTCTATCATTATCGATCATTCCAATAACTGAATAATTGCTTACATCAAAAGGCATATGTTCAAATCTAGAACAATCAGGATTAACTTCTGCAATAAAAATGTTGTGTTCTTCTTTTGTTTTTTGTTTGCGACCAGTAGAAGGATTAACCCCTTTATGCTCAGTGCTAAAAGGAATCATTGTTCCAGACATTGAAGGCATTTTTGAACATTCTGTTATAATGTCTTTGCAGTCAGCCAAAAAATAACTACTATCAGTAGGACCTTTTGGACCACCTGAATAATAACCGCCTCTTCCTGATGATCTTGACATACCGTTTAAGCCTTTAACGGCAAGAGAAAATCCAATTAAGTTCATAATTCACCTCCAATTATATTTTTATTATATTTTACAATATTTATAATGTCAAATATATTTATTTTTTCAACACAAAAAAAACCAAGTCGTTTGACTTGGTTTGATTGGTGACCCAGTATAAACAAGTTTCGAGACAAACTTTAATAAATTCAATATTTACACTTTAATTAATTTGGCATGTTTGCTATAATTTAATTGAGGTGTTATATGGCAAAAAATCATTATGTTCCACAACTGATTTTGAAAAAGTTTTCAAATTCAAATAATGGAAGGATTTGTATATATAATATAAAGACAGGTGAACTGTTGGAAAATGTTAATTGCAGAAATCACTTTTTTGAAAAAGATATTTACACTGATGAAGTAGAACAAAAATTTAATGAAAAAATAGAATCAGGCTTTGGTGATTTTTTATCTAATTTTATTTTGAAACAACAAGAGAAAGTTATTTTAAACAGAAAACAATTAAAATTAATAAAAAAATTTTTATTGCTTTCAATCTTTAGAAGTAAGTCAAGCATAGAGTTTTTAAAAAAAGAAAGAGAATATTCTTTAATATTTAAATTGTCTCCTATGTTCAAAATATTCGAAGAAGTAATGATTGAAAATGAAAGTGATGAAGAGTATTGGATGAGAACATTAAATGTAATATTGGAGAGCGATGGCAGACCGGAAAGTATTGCAAAACATCCATTAAGAACATTTGTGGCATATAGATGGTCGTTAATTATTAATGCAGGATATATTGCTTTTTGGGATTCGAAAACAGATAAAGATGATTTTGTAATAACAGATATAGGAATGACATCAGAAAATGAAAAAGGGTGGAACGGGATAACAGTTCATAACACGAAAAAGACAAAATCAATTATACAGTGTATTGAAAAATCTTTAAATCAAGAAGAAAAAACATTATTAATGAATAGTTTTTATATGTGTTCTCAATTTCATGAAAATTTTCAGATGTTTCCTATTAGTGCACAAAGAATGATTGTTCTAATATCACCGTATTTCAAACTTTACTATACAAATCAATATAAAAATCTACCATCACTATCGGAGTTGTCATACTTAGATAATGATAAACTATTTTTACCTAATGATGTTAACTATAAAAAAGAGCAAACCGGATTAACACACACTTATGATGAAGAAGATGAATATATTTATGAAATAAAAGAATTAACATCACAAGAAGTACAGTATTGCAATGCTTTGTTTATGGATAGAATCGATACTCATCTTGGGTTTTCTTCATTAAACAATGCTGTAAAAAGTATTCTTAAATATAAAAAATTAAATAGTTATCCGTATACACCTAGAGTTGATTATGATAAACTTTATCAAATCATCAATGATAGATATAATAAATAAAGCCTTCTTACAAAAGAAGGCTTTTTGCATCTACTTCAAAATGTTCAGCAATTTGATAAATAATGTCAATTTTAGAAATTCCATTATTTATCCACCTGCCAACCTGTCTCGCATCAACTCCAAAATCAAAAGCAAATGATTCGTAAGTCCATCCTCGAGTTTTGAGTAGATTTCTTAATTTTTCTCCAGCAACTAAGCTTGGAGATATGTAATTATGTTTCATACTATATCCTCCTTACTTAGTTTTACCAGAGCTTAGAGGGATTAATATAAAACACCTAAATTATATCACAAAACTAAAATTTTTCAATATAATATTAGGACAAAAGTGTCCTGTTCTTAAATTAGAATTTAACATATAATATATTTAGAAATTATAAGGAGGAACAAAAAATGGCAAAAGGAGTATCGAGCAATACACACACAAAAGGGCAAGTTAATCACTATGCAAATCAACATAACCCAAACAACAATGCCTGGAAATCAAACAATAACAACCACTCAAATCAACTCAATCCAAACAATAGCAATTACAAAGGAAAATAACTCAAATAAAAAGTACTGAATTAATCAGTACTTTTTATTTATTATTTTAATGTTTTTTGCACAATAAAAAAACCAAGTCGTTTGACTTGGTTTGATTGGTGACAAATGCTAAATGTAATGCGAAAAATTAATATATTTTATTGTGGTTAATTTTGCTTTATTATTTCTTTTTGCAGGTTTTCACAAATCCATTTTTTGTAATTTTCACTATATGGCATAAACTCGTTTGAAAATAACAAATTTTTAAATCCTTCAAAATCAATCCACTTCGCTTCTGAAACTTCCTCTTCTTGCAATTTCATTTTATCAAGTGGAATATCTGCCTTTAAAAGATAAACCTGTCCAATTTCCCAAACTTCTGGAGCTGGAAATTCACCCATAAATATAAAATCTTTTTCTTTAAACAAGACACCTATTTCCTCAAAGACTTCTCTAACACTACCTTGCAAAGAAGTTTCACCAGCAACCACATGTCCCGTTGCCGAGCCATCCCACTTGTTTGGCATAAACTTTTTGTTTTCTGATCTTTTTTGAATCAAGACTTCATTTTTTGAATTGACAATCCAAATCCAAACTGGTTTATGATATACTCCTGGGTTTCCTGAGTGACAAAAAGATTTTGTTTTTACACCTAAATATTTTCCGTTTTCATCATAAACATCAAACATCTCTTCCATAAGAATCTCCTATAAATCAATTATAATAAGAAATATAAATTTTCGCAATAAAAAAACCAAGTCGTGTGACTTGGTTTGATTGGTGACCCCAAGCGGATTCGAACCGCTGACTTCACCGTGAAAGGGTGATGTCTTAACCGCTTGACGATGGGGCCAAATATGGTAGCGGCAATAAGATTTGAACTTATGACCTGCCGGGTATGAACCGATCGCTCTAGCCAACTGAGCTATGCCGCCACATATGTTAATTTTGCTTAACGACAATAATATAATATAAAATCAAATCTTTGTCAACATAATTTTTGAAATTTGTCGACATTTTTTTGAAATTTTCTTTTGACCTTTTTTATTTTATAAAACTATTACAAATTTTTCAAATTGTGCCTTTTACGGTTTGAAGTTTGACAATTTTTGTTTATTATTAAAATAGAAGTAACTCGAAAAGGAGGATTATTATGAGTGATTATTCTGCAATGAAAGCTACTAAGCGAAAGAAAAAATATAGTTATGAAAAAGATTTAGAATTTGCTGCAAAGCACCCAAGAAAGAAATATAGCTATGAAAAAGATTTAGAAAGAGCCGCAAAAGCTGGTATGAAAAAATCTGGTCTTGCCGTTGCTATTGTTGTTATCTTTTTGATTTTAGGTGTGGTTGGCGGATTTTTTGGCATTAAGTATGCATTTAGAAATGATGAATTTTCTATGACCGCTTATGAAAACGGTTTGGTGGATATCACTGTTGGTGCAAACGAAGATGTGAAAGAATATGTTGAACTTGGTGCAACCTGTGTTTCTTTTGGCAAAGACTGCAAAGATGAAATTGTTGTGAAATATTATTACAGATCAGACCTTTCAGAAGACAAAGTTGAAGTTGCCGAAGTTGACGAAACAAAAGCAGGAATGTATTATGCGGTTTATACAACCACTGCAACAAGATATAAAACAATTGAACTTATTAGAAACATCACCGTTACAGGAGCGGAAGCATAATGAGCAAAAGAGCAAAAATTTTAACCGCAATATTTTCAATCTTTTGTTTTGCAATTGGTGCGGCAGTTGGTGGACTTGCCAACTTGATTTACACCTCACCAGAGTCTTATGAGATTCCTGCAAAAATTGCTGCCGTTAGCGAAGTGGTTGAGGGTGAAATTGATGCAGAAGTAATTTCTGACAAAAAATTCTCAATTCACTTTTTAGAACTTGGAAACAAATATACTGGCGACTGCACACTTGTCAAAGTGGGTGATACTGAAATGCTTATTGATTCAGGTTCAAAAGAATCTAGCATTCCAACCATTAAAAACTATCTTGATAAATATGTTGAAGATGACAAACTTGAATATGTTGTTGTGACTCATGCTCACCAAGACCACTATGCTGGTTTTGCTAGTAGCAATGAAGACGGAAGCATTTTTGATTTTTATGAAATCGGCACAATCATTGAATTTGCTCAAACATACAAATCTTCTGAAAGCGGAATCCACAAAAGATATGAAGAGCAAAAAGCAGCCGCTGTTTCTGAATATGGCACAACCGTTTTTGATGCTTTAGAATGTTATAACTATGAAGAAGTTGGTGGAAAACAAGCAGAAAGAAAATTTGAGCTTGGTGAAGATACTGGTGTGTTCTGTGAAATTTTGTATCATAAATTTTATGAAGAAGCCAACAAAGACGAAGCTCATTCAGAAAACAACTTTTCTGTTTGTCTTCAAATTGTTGATGGTGACAACAAATATTTATTCACTGGCGACCTTGAAGCAGAGGGAGAATCTTCACTTGTTGACAGCAATGAAGCTGTGTTAACCGGAAACTATAAAGTTTATAAAGCTGGTCACCACGGTTCAAAAACATCGTCTTCTGACAAACTTATGCAAGTTATCAAGCCAGAAATCGTAACCGTTTGTTGCTGTGCAGGAAGCGATGAATATACCAGCAAAAATGAAAACCAATTCCCAACACAAGAGTTTATCAACAATGTTTATGAAGCAAATCCAACAGCTAAAATTTATGTTACAACCCTTTGTGTTGATTATAAGGCAAATTCGTTTAAATCTTTTAATGGCAACATTGTTATAGCAATTGCTGTTGGTGAAACAACACCAGAAGTTTACTGTGCAAACAACGGAACCGATTTAAAAGATACAGACTGGTTTAAAGCAAACCGAACTCTGCCACAAGCAGCATAAAAAACAACAAAAAAGATAAGTGAAAATCACTTATCTTTTTTTTCTTCGATTAATTTTGAAATGTCTTCCCAAGACATAGTTAATATTTGCGGACATTTTGAAATGTATTTTTGCATTTCTTTTTCATGCTCTGCTTTTTGAAATTCAAATTCTTCTATCTTTGATTCATAAGCAATTTTGGTTTTTATGATTTTTGCAATAGTTGAATCAATGTCATTTGACTCTTTAAACAACTTATATTTTAAGACATTGTGGTTGTTGAAAATTGCAGGGTTATAATTCATTAAAAAATCTTCATTAACAATTTCAGCAAAAGGTTTTTCTGGCTCTGGCATTTCATAACAAAGTTGACCCTCCATTCTATTGTTGACAAATGGGTGAAGGTTTGTGAAATAGTTGATATCTTTTATATCATATAAACCATTAACAATATCAATCATTAACACAACACTATAAATTCCTGTGAAGCCCATTGTTTTATATAGTTGATGGACATTGCCTTGCTTGATTGTAAAAACACCGGCGGCAGCGGTTTTTAACTCAATAAAAAATTGTCTATCATCTTTAAGAGTAATCAAAAAGTCTGGATTTGTGGTTTTGTCACCAGCAATTTTAATTAGTTTGTTTGTGTGGTCAAAAATCAACATATGGTCGGCATCATTGCCAGAATATTCAACAGATTTAACAAACTTGTTTTTGTTTAGCAAAATATAAAAAAGCTCTTCAATATACCAACCATATAAAATGTTTTTTGTGTATTTAAAACCTCTGCCCATTCCACCAGAAGTTTTGTAACCAATGTGGTCATAATGGACGGCTTCATTATATTTTTCGGTGTAAATATTTGAAACTTTATTAAATTCGTCATCTGAAAGTGAAGAAGAAAAGATGGTTTTATAATAACCATTAACTTCATCAATTGTCATTTCATCTAATCTAATTGACATAGTTATACTTCCTTTAATATCTTTTTTAATTCATCTAAACTCTTAAATGGAATCAAATAGTCAAAACCATAAAAACCAGATTTTGTTCCTCTTGCTCTTAAAAGTGGCGATAATATTAAACTATCTGACTGATATTCATTTAACACCGTTTTTGTTGCAAGTCCACAAACATAAACGGTTGAGTCATCGGTCTTTACACATATTATTTCGTGGTTAAAATTGTTTTTAAATATAACAGGAAATTTTCCATATTCTACACACTTCACACCAATTTTAAGATTGTCAATATCTGGGTTATGGTATAAGTTTGAATGCTTGTCACTATATCTAATAAAATTTAAACCAGTTAATTTTTCAACAGCCATTTCACCATAATAACCAGTTGAAAACCTTTTATATTCTTGGTTTCCGTCAATTTTGTGATGATATTCAGTTGCTTTGGCTGGAACAACAATATTAATTATTTCTTTAATTTTTTGTTGTTCAGATTCAGTTATATTTATTTTTACAAATTTGTGTTTGTTGTTATTAAAATATTCATCAAAAGAAAGTATATTCATATTTTATTTTGGCATTGTTTTGATAAGGGCTTCAATAAGCCTTGGTGGTATGCCTTCTCCTAAAGTTTTTCTAACAAGTGATTCTGATGCCCATTCTGGAATATTCCAATCATCAGGAAGCCCCATAATTCTGAGTAGTTCTAAAATTGTTAAAACTCTTGCATCTGAATATGTTCCATCTTCTTTGAGTCTTCCAGGGTGAACATTGTTTTGTGAAGATATTGCACCATTGCACATTGTAACTGTTGGGGCAGGTTTATCCCATTCAATGCGTTTGTAGGTTGTTGCAAAGCCTTTTATTCTTTCACCATTTTCTTTTTGAGGAAAATAAACAGGGTTATTAAAAGCGGTTTGACCAGTTGGGGTGTGGCTCATCCACAAAATGTGTCTTTCATTATGTTTTGGTGCAGTGTGATATTTTATATCACTTTTTTCACCTGCTTCAAGTGATGGCAAATCGCCAATGGCAGTTTTAACTGTAATATGTGGTTGTTTTTTTGGAAGTTTCCACTCGTCATTTTTTGAAAGGAGAACAATAACTCTTTTTCTAACTTGTGGTGTGCCATAATCGGCAGCATTTAAAACATTAAATGAAATTTTATATTTATCACCAAGCTCTTGTTTTATATAATCTTTAATTAAAATAGGTTTATCATCAATTAAGATGCTAGTTTTAAGCATTGTAGGAACATTTTCAATGATTGCTGTTGTTGGATCGGTTTCTTTTATAAAATCAACAGCCTTGATTATAAGAGTGTTTCTTGGGTCATCTTTCTGCATTTTTCCGGCAACACTCATACCTTGACAAGGTGGAGTTGCCAAAACAAAATCAATGTTTTCTTCTTTTGCGGCAGAAAGCACTTTGTTATAAATTTCTGGATTGGTTATATCGCCAGTAATCATATTGCAGTCTGGGTATAGGTGTCTGAAAAAATTTGCCCTGTCTTTAAGCAATTCATTTGCTACAACAACAGAAATTCCATTTTCTTTTAGATAAGTATCAGCTACACCCACATTGCTAAAAAGCGAAGCAGCTTTAATCATTTTTGTTCCTCTTTGAATTTATATAAATGTTAAGATAATTATATATTAAATTTAAAATAAAAACAATTATATATTTGCATTTAACAAATAGACAAAAGAAAAAAGGGATATTATCCCTTTTTTATTCAAATTGTTTTGGGGTGGTGTGGGTTTTGAAAAAGTTGAGTTTCTCTAAAATAGAAGAAACAAGTTTTGGTTTTTTATCGGTTTGGTTTTCTGGCAAAAGACTAAAATCTACAAGTGGTGAAATTTTTGAAACAATCATATCTTGTTCTTCTGGCAAAAGAGTTTTTGTGGTTTTTTCAATAATTTGATTTGAATCACCTGGGTATTTTGAATAGTGATAAAAATATTGATTTGATTTTAAAAAGTATTGTAAATTTTTGCCTTTTAAAATATTGTTTCTATCAAAAGTAACATCACAGTTAAACCAAGTTTCATCAAGTTTCACTTGATTCCAAGCATGGCCAAAAGAATTGTTTTTTCTGGCCTCTGAAATTGTTTTTGAGCCGCCGCCAGACATAACTTTTGCTGTTATATTTTTTTCTGCAAGAAGGTTTCTTAAAGCTTCAGCAAAACCCAAACAAACAGCTTCGTTATAAATGAAAATCCCTTTTAAGTTTCCGGCTGAGTGAATTAAATCTTCGCCTTTGCCAACATAATATGTGTCATAATTGTGTTTTAAATCACGAACAAATTCATCATACTTTGCAGTGTGGGCAAGTTTTAAATATATATATGTGAAAATTTCTTTTTCAGAACTTGGATTTTGTGGGTCAAAGTCAGGACAATGTTTTAAAAACTCCATCATTTTTGACTTTATTAAATATAAGTCTAAAATAGGGTATGTTTGAGCATTTAATGATGAATTGTCATCTTTAATGGTGATGGTTTCAACCTTGCCAGATTTTAATAGTTTTTCAATTTCTTTTAAAGATAGTTCGGCAGTAGATTTGATTGTCATAAAAATTTCTCCAAAAATTTTATTGTGGTTGGTGATTATGAATAAAAGTGTATAGATTGTTAATGCCACAGCAGTTGTTGAACAATCTGTCTAATTCTTTGTGTGACATTGTTTCAGAAAGAACGATATGGCTTGGGTCCATATATCCAAGTTTTTTAACCTTTCTCCACAAAGCTTCTTCTTGTGAATAAATGTGAAAGTGTCTGGTTGAAGGAACAGTTTCTGAGCCATAAAGTGAGTGTTTTGCAGCGATTTTTTCAGTTGGGTCAGCAATGGTTTTGTCTGGTCGCCAAAGTGAATATAATTCTTCAGCTCTAACAATTTGGATTCCAGCTTCAATGCTGTCTGTCAAATATTTAAACAATGCAATTTCAATTGTGCCTCTGGTTAAATTTTCTTTGGTAAATTTCACATAAACTGGTCCGGTTGCCATACTTGATATGATTGGATGTGACACATAAACTTCTCTTATGTATTTATATTTTTCTGATGATGAACCATGTGCAGATGGTTTTGTTTTTTCTTCGGTGTGTTCATAAACTTTTGTTTTATGAATCTTTTTTTCTTCTTTAATATCAATGTCACAAACGGCATTAATTTGATGGTCGAAGTCAATTTCTCGAATTCTGCGGATGATTTCAAGGTCGCTAAAATCTGAATCAATTGTTGATGGTTTTCCGTTTTTATACATATAACCACTCTTTTTTAAAGTGAAACCTTTTTCAATAAGACCAACTCTGTCAAGCTCTCTCATATTTATAAGATATAGCAAAATTTTGTTATAATCGGTTTCTGGGTTATGAAGATCTTTTGTAAATGAGTGATGAATTTTTTGTGTTAAAAAGTTGTCACCATCACCAAAAGTTGCGACATAATATATTGGAATAATCCATTCATAATCAGACTGTATAACAGAAAGATATTGTTTATTGAGTTCAAGTTCTTTTGAAAGTCTAACCGCTTCTGGAATTTCACTCAAAGAAACTGTTGCAGTGGTTTCAAGTTCTGCAAGTTTGATTTCGATTTCTTTGATAAGTTGTTCATAATAATCAATTTGATTTTTGCGACCCTCTGAAAGCTTGTCAAGAAGTTGTTTAATTTCTTCAGGTGAAGCCGAAGCAATGTGTTCGCACAAAAATTTAAAATGAATATAATCATCATTGTCAATATCTAAGTAATTGTTTAAAACGGCCAAATAGTTTTGTCTGTCGTTTTCAATTTGAGCCTTTTCTTCATTTGAAAGTGATATTGATGGAAGAGTGTGATTTGTTTTTGCAAAAGTGCTAGAAAATCTTTCTCTTAAAACTGAAATAATATCCAAATAAAACTGGTCAAAAGAAACAGGTTTGTCACCACTGTTTTCAAGAAGATAAATTGCTTCAAGCACTGATTTGTGACACTCTGCAAAATTAAACTCTGAGCCGTCTGATTTGTATAATTTTTTAACTGGAAAATCTTTGCCTTTTGGAAGTTCAGGTAAATTTTCATCAACCATTTTTTTGTAAAGTTTTTGATATTCTGTTAAATAGTCTTTAAGAAAATCACTAATATAATTTTTAAAAGAAATCAATTTGTTTGATTTTGATTTGATGCAATAGTCTGGAAATTTTGTTTCAGAAATCCAAGTTTTTAAACTATCAAACTCTTTGTTAATTTGTTCTAAGTAATTTTCAGCGGTTTTTTCAAGAGAGTATTTATTAAGAAAATCATTAATATAAACAGCAAACACTGACCAGTCTGAAAAATTGGCAGACATAGATGGGTGTTCAACCCAGTCAAACAATTTAAAAAATAAATCTTTGTGTTTGTCGATAATAGGTTTAATGTTAGATTCTGCCATATTAACCCCCAAATGATGGATTATAGCATAATTATACTATAATTACAGCTTAAAAACAATACAAACTGCGGTTTTTTGAATCTGCTCTTGTGTTTGATGAATAAAAAAAGATAAGTGTTATGACTTATCTTTTTTGGTTTAAATATTGTTTACATTTAACAAAACAAGCAACTTGATTTGGATTAAGTTCACCAGTTTCAGCCATTTTGTCAAGCTCGGAAATAGAGAACCATTTAACTTCTGAAAGCTCTTCTTCTTGAATTGTTAACTCAGATGGGTCAATATCAATTTTTAAGTAATATTGTTTGTAACAATGTCTTCCGTCAAAACCCTCTGAAAATAAAATCAAATCATCTGCTGAAACGGTGAGACCAATTTCTTCTTTGATTTCGGTGAGCATACCTTCAATAGGGGTTTCTCCGGCTTTTGGGTGACCGCCAGTCACACCCCAATCGCCACCTTTTGAAGGGACTCTTTTTTGCATCAAAAGTTCACCTTTTGAGTTTTGTATGCAGACCATAACAACCATGGGGTAAAGTCCTTCTGGAAAAGGATCGCCTTTGTAATAGGTTTTACCAACAGGTTCACTGTTTTTGTTATAATAATCTCTTAATTCTCTTTGCATATATTTCTCCACAAAAAAGCCACAGCGGTTTTGCAGTGGCCTTTATATTTTTTATTCTTCTTCTGAATTGTCTGCAAAATCAATAAGCACAAAAAGTGAAGCCACTTGTTTTGCAAGTTTTGGATTTTGTTTTGCAAGAAGTCTAACCCTTTTTTCAAGCTCTTCTTGTGGAAGGTCTTCATCAATCAAAACACCATAAGTGTTGTTGATTTCGTTAAAGAATTCTTGTTTGTTTTCAGGAATATCTTCAAGGGTTTTTGCAATGCTATTTACCGCCATAATTGCTTCAAGCTCATCAGCGGTTGGGGCATACTTTGGATTAAACTCAAAAAGAGAAATTTCTTCTGCAGTGAAACCTGCATTTTTTAACATAAGAAGTTGTTCATTTGAAAATTTATTTGCCATAATTTTCTCCTAAAAATTTTGAATTAACTTAAACAATTAAGAACTAGATCTTGTGATTGTTGGAAGTTTGCTTTCAACCACACTTGCTTGGCCAATAAGTAAATCAAGTTTATTAGTAAGCTCGGTCACATCAACAGCATTTGCTGTGGCAAATGCGATGAGTTGAGTTTTATATTTATTGACTTTTTCTAAGAATAAATTAACTTTAAGTGCAAGGTCGGTTTTGTCAGCAGAGCCAAAAGCATTAACATAGTTATTAAATTCAGATTCAAAATCTTTAACATCTTTTTCCTTTTCTTTAACAAGGGCAGCTTTGTCTCTACTAGCTTGTTCAGCAGCAGATTCAGCAGAAGCAAGTGTTTGAGATTTTCTGTTAATTTTGTTAATTTCAATTTTAATTTCTGCAATTGTTGCAGCTGCTGTTGGAATTGAATCTTTAACAGCTTCAATTTTGATAATTAAATCTTCAAGGGCAGCTTTTTTGATTGCAAGGTCAGTTTTATTATCAGAATCAAGAAGTTTGTTAGTATTAAATTCAGAAAGATAACCGTCCCAACCATTTTCAATTTCTTTTGATCTTGTTTCAAGTTCTGCAAGTTGAGATTTTCCTTGACTTATTAAAGTTGCATATTCTGAAGAACTGTGAGTTGAAATATAAAGATTCATATATTCTTCGGTTTGCATAAGATCTAATGTTTCTTTAAGTGAAGTTGCTTTTGATTGAACAGTGGTTAATGAATCTCTTGCTTTGAGTTTTGTTGTTTTAATTTTTGATTCAAGAGCAGAAATATCTTTTTCATCAGCTTTTGTTGTGTTAAGCTTTTTGGTAAAATCACTGTTTAATACAGAATATTTTGTGAGAAGGTCTGCAATGTTTAATTTGTCACTAACAAGTGGAGACATTCCTTTTGCTTCTTTGAGTCTAGAATTAGCAACTGAAAGTTTTGAGTTTGCATCAATAATTTCTTCAAGTGTGAGAGCTGCATATTTTGTGGCATCATTTTTAAGAGTTTCAAGATCAGTTAAAATTGTTTCAGCTTCTGAAAGAAGATCCGCATATTTGTCTTGATCTAAAAATGGTTTAAGCTTTGTATCGTTTGCAGCTTTGAGTGAATCATAAGTTGAAGTTACTCCGTCAATCAAAGCAATTTTTTCAGGTGGAACACCAATTTCTTCAGCCATCTTTTTTGCTGTTTTAACATCAACACCATATTCAGCGGTTGAGGTGTAAACAGCTTCAAGATCAGTGTTTGATGCTTGAAGATCAACTTTTGCTGTTGATGTGGTAACTTTTGAGTTAAGGTCAGCAGTTATTGTGTTTGCTCCGTTTTCAACAGCTGCAATTGCAACGGTTTTGAGAGTTGCAATCTTTCCGTCAATTTCAGCAATTCTTGCTTGAACCTCAGGGTCTTTTGCTGTTGGAGAAAGAAGAGCTTCTGCTTTTTCTTTTAATTTTTGAAGTTGTTGAATTCTGTCATAAACATCTTTAAGTTTTGCAGGTGCAACAGAAATTGCAGCGGTGTCGGTTTTGATTTGATTCACTGTGTTGTTTTTATCATCAGTTTTTGTTTTGAATTCTGGTCCAGATAAAACACCAGGATTCAAAGCATATCCGTTCTTTTGAGCATACTCTTTAAGAGCCAAAAGTTTTGCGGTTAAATTTTTCTTTTCAATAGGACTGATTGGGGCAGTTGCTAATATGTTTTGAAGTCTAGTAATTTCTGTTTGGTTATCAAGCATATTTTGCATATCTCTTTCAGAAAAAGGAGTTCTTGTCAAAAGACCTTTTTCATAAGGTTTTTGTGATTCATTAACAAAATTTCCAAGATCAATGTTTTCTTGAACCAAAGCTTTGTTGACATCTTTAAATCTCTTCTTTGCTCTTTTAAAACTAACCAAAAATGGAATAGTTCCAACCAAAGGAAGAAGCACAGCCCCAACAATTTTGAATGCTTGTTTAACTTTATATTTTTTCTTGTTTTGACTCATTTGTGAAAATGAACCAATATCTGTTTTGGTTCTGCCCAAACTATCTAAAGTTGCAGTTGCTTCATTTACAAACACACCAGAGCTTCTTGCAGAGTTGATTGTTGTTTGAAGTTCTTTAAATGTTTTGTTTAAAAATGCAACTCTTGTGTTATATAATTCTAAAAACCAATTCTTTGTGCTTTCGCTAATTGTTGAATCTTCTTTTATTGCAGCAATTTTATCTTCATAATATTTCATTGCTGTTTCAAATTGGTCTAAGGTCATTTTGTTAATATTGCCAAATTCGTTAACCATATAAGCCCCCAAAATATAAATTGTTAATTCAAGTTTATACTATAAACTTTCAAAATGCAATATTTTTTATTTTATAAAAATAAAAATTGCCAGTTTTTTGGTTAAAAAACAATAAAAAAACCACCATTTTGTGGTGGTTTTAACTTTTTAACTATTTGCTTTCAGTTTTTGATGATTTTTTGGTTTTGTTTTTTTCACCGTCATCAGTTTTTGTTTCAGTTTTTGATTCTTTCAAAAATTCTTCCATTTTGTCAGCATACAAAAGTTCTGGGTGAAACTCAACAGTTCCTTTGTTATCGCAAATTTCTTTTGCAATTTTCATACCGTGATTGTATTGGTCTTCATTGATTTTGCCAACTCTTTTTGCATAATCAGCATAATAATATTCTTGTTCTTTTGTTTGTTCTTTTGTTTTGTCTTCTTCAGAGTTTCCGTGGGTTTCGCCAGTTGAAGCAAACACACTGATAAATGTTTTAAAGAAAATTTTGATATCGTTTCCAAAAGTAACTTTTTTCATATATTCGATATCTTTTTCAAAAACCTGTTCCCAAGTGTTTTTGTTTCTTCCGTTTGCTTGTGTTGGACCTGTGAGACCTGGTCTAACAAGATAATATTTGTGAACATCTTCAGGATAGAAAAGCATATCTTTTACAAGTCTTGGTCTTGGACCAATAAAACTCATATCGCCTTTTAAGATATTGAAGAGTTGTGGAAGTTCATCAAGAGAAGATTTTCTTAAGAATTTTCCAAATTTTGTGATTCTTTCAGCATCTGGAAGAAGGTTGCCATCTTTGTCTTTTTTGTTGTTCATTGAACGGAATTTATAAATATAGAAAACCTTGTGGTTTTTTCCAGGTCTTGCTTGTTTATAAATTGCAGGACAGCCCAAGAAAATGAGTGTGAGCAAATATACAATAAGCAAAATTGGTGAAAGAATAAGAATCATAATAAGTGATAACATAAAATCAATAAATCTTTTTACAAATCTTGAGTAAAAAGAGTGTGTTATGCCAAGTTCTTTATAAATATTGTCTTTTTTCATAGAAATTACCTCATATATAATATAAGTGAAAAATATCGAAAAAGCAAGTAATTGATAGTAATTGAAAGACTTTATTTTATTGACTTTTTTGGATATTGGGGGTATATTAAAAATAGTTCAAATTTAAAGGAAAAGAAAGTCTTGCAAAAATTTAAAGATTTTATATCTAAATATAGATTAATTTTAGGGGTGGCAGTTATAACACCACTCTTATTTTTTTGCAACCTTTGGTTTCCAATGTGGTTGATTTCTGGTGCCGTCATCATTGCAATAACTTGTTTTTTGTCGATAACAGAAATCTTTTGTATGATGATGTATCTTGAACTTTATTCAGGGCTTTATGGTCAATATGTAATCGGCATCGGTGCAGGGCTTCTTGCAATTATTGTTAGATATATTATTGAAGTTAAGAAGGCCAAGAAAAAGGTTTTCAAAATTCCACTTATACTTTCAACAGTACTAGTTATATTTTATTCTTGTATCAACTATTCATTTAACACAGACGGATTCTATTCGGGTATGAACTTTGTGTTTATGTTTTATTTAATTTATTTTGTTTATGTTTATCACAAAGAAATTGATATTGCAAGATGCTTTAACTATTTGCTTATTGGTATGGTTGTGACAGCTCTTCTTTCAATGATTGCGGCAAAAATTCCAACATTTGCAATTCAAGTTTCATATTATGATAGTGAGTATTTCAGACTTCAATTATTTACAATGCATATGAACTTTCTTTCTATGCTTTGTATGTTTCAAATTTCTTATGCAATATACTCAATCTTTCACAAAAAAAGACATTGGGCAATCGACACCGCTGCAATTATTGTTTCATTAGTTTTGGGTCTTTGCACACTTTCAAAAGCATTTGTAATTATTGTTGTTGGTTGTTTGCTTTACACAATTATATGTTTGATAATTAAATTTAAAAAGAAATCAATAATATTCATTGCATGTGTTCTTGGATTCGTTGCTGTTGTTAGCTTGATATTCAAATCATATCTTGCAGATATTTATTCAAGATTTTTCATTTATTTTGAAGACCAATCATTTTGGGCACAAATCACAACCGGCAGAACTGAAATTTGGGCGAAGTATTTTGATGAAATTTTTTCATCACCACAAAAAGCACTTTTTGGTGTTGGATTATTCACTTCAGACATTCAAGTCGCTGGTCCACACAATTCATTTATATTCTTGCTTTACAGATTTGGCTTAGTGGGTCTTGTGCTTGTTGCTGTTTTGATTGCAAGTTATATTATGGGCGGAAAGCCATGGTTTAAAATTAGATTTAACAACTGTTTAATGTGTTTGCTTTGGCTCTTTTTGTCACTTGAAGAAGTTGTTATTAGTGATAAATTCTTAATTTTCTTGCTTTTTGGTCTTATCATTATGTTTAAAGAACAGGCAGACCCAGAGGGTTATCGAAAAATTGTTGAAGAAAGTGAAAGAAACAAACTTGAAAACTTAAAAGAAAAAGAAATTGAAAATAAATCGGCAAAATCTGAAAACAAAAACGATTTAGTTGATTTAACTGTTGGTGATATTGTAAACTTAAAACAAGAAAAGACTTCTAAAGAAGAAAAAACAAAATATGTTGTGAAATCAAAAAAGAAATCAACAACAAAATAAAATGGTTTAAGGAGAAAATTTTATGGCAAGAGGATTTTCACATTCTGGCAGAAGCGGCGGCGGTGGTGGCGGCTTTAGCTTTGGTGGAAGCACAGGCAGAAGCAGCAGCGGAGGCGGCGGCTTTGGTGGATTTAGTTTTGGTGGAAGCACAAGTCGTTCAAGTAGCAGTGACCATCATCACCATCATCATAGAAGAAGAGGTCCATGGCATATTCCAATGTTTGGAAGAACAGTTGTTGTTACAACAGGTGCAAGATCAGCTCTCTCATTTGTGTTTGTGTTTTTAATTATGGCAATGATTATTTGCTTTAGCTCAATTTCAACCATTAAAAATTACGGCACAGCTATAACAGAATCAGAAGGCTATATTGAACAATATATTGATTATGACAAAACATATTCAAATATAATTGCAAAAGCAAAAGCTGGTGCAGATGGTTATTATATTGGTAAAGGTGAATTTAGCAAAATTAAATACACAACATATAATGCAAACCCAACAAAAACTGGTTTATATGAAACAGATGTTTATTTAAACGGTCAAAACTGGTGGTTTATTGTTTATGATATGGATTATGCTAACAATGACCCAAATGCTGTTGGTAGTGCCGTTTGGAATGATTCAACATTTACACAATATGATCAATATGCTTTGCAAGATTTTAAAGACACAGATAGCGACGGCAAACTTGAAATTGAAATTGCTTATACTTACATCAATGGCAAAGTTTATGCAATCAACACAGACTACTCTCTTGAAGTTAACAAAGATTATGCTTATGAAGTTGAATATTTAGACGATTTGAAGAGCACAAGAAAGAGTTCTCTTATGGTTGCTCTTGGCTCTGGTGCAGTTGCTGTTTTAATTATCACAATTGTAGTGGCTGTGGTTGTTAAAAAGATTAAAAATTCACAAAGAAAAGAAGAACTTGAAATGGAAAAGGCTGCAGCTGAAACAGCTGAAGCAAATGCAAATGCAGAACTTGCAAGAGAAAAGGCAAAACAAATCAACAGAACCTGCAAATATTGTGGTGCATCTGTTCCTGATGGCGACGAAATGTGTCCTGCTTGTGGTTCAAGATATTTTGAAGATAAATAAAATAATTAAAACCGCTAAAACTTAGCGGTTTTTTTGTTGCAGAAATATTTTACTTGTTGGTTAAAAATGTTATAATAAATACATAATAAATTAAAACAGGAATCGCTTATGAAAAAGTTTTTAAAAACATTACTTATTTGTTTAATAATAATTCCAACTGCATTTATGTTTTCTGGTTGCGGAAAAGATGGACTTTCGGCTTATGACATTGCCAAAAACAATGGCTTTGAGGGAACCGAAGCAGAGTGGCTTGAAAGTTTAAAGTGTGGCGGCTGCGGTGAAGATGGCAAAGATGGAAAAGATGGCAAAGACGGAAACGATGCTCTCAGCACTTATGAAATTTGGCTTTCACTTTATTCAGAAGGAAAAACTGAACTTGAATATGTTGACTGGGTGATTGACAACTTTAATGTTGTTGCAGACCTTGAAGAGTATGTTGTTAATAAAAACTTGCTTTCAGTTGTTGAAGTTAAATCATTTTCAAATGAAAAAGATTTAGCCTTTAACCAAAACCATTTGTCTGGTGGAACAGCTGTGATTTATGAAATCAACGAAGATGATTCAATGTATCTTGTTACAAACTATCATGTGGTTTATGGTGGAAGTTCTTATCAAAAATCTGCTTATCCACTTTATAGATTAAAATTTTATGGACAAGATTCTTATTATTATTTAAAGGCAACATTTGTTGGTGGTTCAAGCACTTATGACCTTGCGGTTTTAAAAGTTTCAAAAGAAGAAATTGAAGAAAATCCATGGGTATCAAGACTTGCTCTTAAACCGGTTTCGCTCAAAACTTCTGTTGCGACAGGAACATCTGTTGTTCTTGCTATTGGCAACACAAACTCAGCAGGGCTTAACACTTCAAGAGGTAACATTGATGTTGTGAGTGAATATGTTGATATCACCATTGCAGGAAAGGAACTTCCTAGAAGAGTTATAAGACACGATGCCTACATTTCAAATGGAAACAGTGGTGGTGGACTTTTTGACCTTTATGGTAACCTTGTGGGAATCACAAATGGTGGACAAAAAAATAATGACAAAATTAACTATGCAATTCCAGCAGATTTGGTTGAAAGAGTTGCAGATGAAATTATTGAAAAGTTTGAAGCAGACAGTTCAAAATATCAAATTGATACCGTTGATTTAAAGATTAAAACTTTTACATTTGATACCATTTCAACCAACAATGAAAAGACTGGTCTTGTTGAAATCACAAACAGATTTAGAGTGTCAACAATTGAAGAATCTTCAATCTTTTATGAAAAACTTGTTGCTGGTGATGAATTTGTTTCTATCATCATCAATGGACAAGAGAAACTTTTGAACAAAACATATTTATTTGAAGAGTTGCTTTTAACAATTGAAGAAGGTGACGAAGTTTCATTTAAAGTGATTAGAGGCGGTGAAACCATTGAAACAGCTGTTGTTGAAATTGCTTCAAGCAACCTTGTTGTGGTTGAATAAAAAACCGCAAAAATAACAGCAAAATATATAAAAAATAATGAAAAAATAAAAAGATATGGAAATTTCCATATCTTTTTTTGTTTGAATAACAATTATTTTAAGTTATCAATAACAAAGTTAAGTCTTGCAAGAACAGTGTCTTTGCCAAGCATCTTCATAATTTCACAAAGGTCAGGAGTGTTGCTTCTTCCGGTGATAGCAACTCTGATGATGTTACTAGCATCGGCAACATTTCCAATATAAGACTCTGGATTTGCTTTATAAGTTTTCATATCAACATATCCGCAGCTGTCAGCAACAGTTTTGAGTTTTTCAAACCATTGTTGTTTGTCATCTTCTTCAGAATATTCTTTGATGTATTTTGAAACAAGGTTAACAATGTTTTCTTTTGTTTGTTTTTCATCAAAGTTAAGAGATGTTGATTTGTCAAAATACTCATTAAACATATAGCTGAAAAGTTCTTTAACTTCACTAGCATGAGCAATATCTTTTCTTGGTCTTGCTGCACCGTCACGGTCAAGAGCAAAAAGTTTTTCTGCCATTTCTTGATTTCTGAGAAGCACTGCTGCAAAGTCTGGATCAAATTCATTAGCCCAGTCAACAATAGCTCTTAAAAGCTCTTTGCCAGGAATTTTTGAAATGATGTTTTTTGAAATATCATTAATCTTAACTACATCAAACATTGGGTTGCTTGAACCAACTTTTTTGAGTGAGAAAGGAAACTCTTCATATCTTGCATCTGGGTTTGCTTTTCTCCAATTTTCAAAGTCACTGTTTAAAAGATTTAACAAATATTCATTAAGTGCAACGGTTGGATAACCTTCAACAACAAACCATCTTGTGTCTGCTTCTGGGTCATATCTCTTGCTGAGTTTTCTTTTGTTTCCAGTTTTTTCATCAAGTTTGCAAATAACTGGTGTGTGTGCATATTTTGGTGGTTTTAAGCCATAAGCTTTAAAAAGTTCAAGATGAGCAGCAAGTGATGGCCACCACTCTTCGCCTCTAACAACTGTTGTAACATGCATAAGTGTATCATCAACAATGTGTGCAAGTGCATAAGGTGGAATTCCATTGCTCTTTACAAGAACGATATCTTTTGTGTTTTCGTGAATTTCTCTTTCACCTTTAATCATATCAGTAAACTTAAAGGTTTTGTCTGGGTCACCGGTTGAAAGAAGTTTAAGTGCCCAAGGTTTGCCCATTTTGATATTGAGTTCAATATCTGCGATATCAAGGTTTCTGCAAGGGTCGTGGTCGATGATTGAACCAGTTTCTTCAAGTTGTTTTGCTCTTCTTTCTTTGATATCTTCTTTGCCTTCTGTTTGTTTGCAGAAACATGGGAAAGCTCTTCCAAGTTCGACTAATCTTTTTGCAAATGCATGATAAATTTCAAGTCTTTCAGATTGAACATAGCTGCCATAGTCACCAAGTTGTTCTTGACCTTCACCCATAAAACCTTCGTCTGGAGCTGTGTTAAACTTTTTAAGCATTTGATAAGCAATGTCAGCAGCACCTTGAATTTTTCTCTTTTGGTCGGTGTCTTCAATTCTCAAGAAGAACACACCATTTGATTTGTCTGCCAAAAATTTGTCAATCATTGAACCAAAAAGTGTTCCAGTGTGAAAGAATCCTGTTGGGCTTGGAGCAATTCTTGTAACTTCTGCCTTTGGAGCAATGTTTCTTGCTGGAAATTTTTCATAATAATATTCAGGTGTTGTGTGTATGTTTTTATATAATAAGTTCGCTAATTTTTGATAATCCATAATTGTTCTCCTAAAATTATTTTGGTTGCTCTTCGTCTAAATATGTTGCCATAATGTCAGACAAGTGAAGCATTGTGCAGATTGGATATTTGTAATATGCTTTTGCAAGGCTCATATCTCCACCTTTAACTCTTGCATCAAATCCGCCCATATGCCAGTTGATAGCAAGAGCTTCTTCTCTTGTGAGTCTAAGGTATCCGTTAATCATATAAACAGATTTTTCACCGTGGCCATAAGGAAGCATATCGTCAATGGTGTAATATGGTTTTTGCACCCATTCACCATTTTCTTTAACATTTCTATATTCGGTTTTATAATAGCAGCATTTGCAAACATCGTGAAAAAGTGCAACAATTGCAATGCTTTCTTTGTTGATGTTTTGTTCTCCAAATTCATCAGTCATAAGTTTTAAAAGTCTTTTATAAACATTGATAGAGTGTAAACACAAGCCACCAATTTCTGCAAGGTGAAATTTTGTTGAAGCAGGTGCTTCAAAAAAGTCGGTTGAAACAAGCCATTTGAGAAGCTCTTCAATACCGTCTCTTTTTATATTCTCTCTTGCGATTTTCAAAAATTCTTCTTTGTTTTGTTCGATTAAAATATTATCCATATATGTATAATATCACATTTTGTGAGCAATGTAAATTAGTTAAAAAACTTTCTTAAAATTGAATTTAATTCAAAAAAAATTAAAAATAAATATCAAAAAAATATAAAAAATCGCAAAAATAGTCAAAATAACGGCTTTTTGGTGGGTATTTTGACAAACAATATTGAAAATTTTGCGGTATTATGTTAAAATGAAATCGATTAAAAAGGTCATAAGAAGGGGGAGTTGTGATGTTTTTAGTTAATAATAATATATTCTTGATGAAAGATTACTCCGAAGATGATTTTGCAAGACTTGCCAAAATCACCGAACAGGGAGAAAGCAAAACAATTGTTATAAGCAGAGAAATTGCTTTAAATGCTGCTGTGATTGATAAGATTTGCAGGTATTTTAAAGGTGGTGACATAAGAGTTAGCATTCCTATTGCAAACACAACAAGCAGCACAATTTTTAATGAGCAAGAATCAATGGTTTTGCAAAGCAATTTTGCCAAACTTAAAGAAAATCATTTTTCAGCACTTTTTGTTGAAGGTAATGATGTTAATAGTTACACAGGATATACACTTGAAGAAACAGTTGTTGCCAGTAGAAAAATTTCTGAATGGGCAAACTCAATAAACTCCGCCACTGTTTATGGCAGACCACTCTCTCCACTTGAAAAGTTTTTGTTTGCATATAACCTTGTGACTGAATTTAGTTATTCACAAGGAAGTGAAGATAATGTTGATTCTAGAATGGATTCAAGAAACCTTGTTAAAATTTTAACAGGTGACAAAATTGTTTGTGTTGGTTATGCTAGTATGCTTGCTGAACTTTGCAAACAAATAAACATTCCATGCTTAGTTCAATTTGCAATTGATTCAACAGGTGAAAGTTTTGCAGCTTCGGCAGTTAACCATGCAAACTGTAAAGTTTATATTGAAGATCCATATTATGGATATTATGGTATGATTAATGCTGACCCAAGCAAAGATGCAATGCAGGACCAATTTGGTCAAACCATTTGCCATGCTGCAATTATTGATAGAGATATGGATGCGATTTTTGGTGGAAAGTTAAGACTTGCGGGTGAACATTGGTTTTATCCAGAAGCAATTAATGCATTTATGAATCAAATTTGCGGAAACACTGATGAATCAGTGATTGACCAAATTAATATGCAATCACTTTATGCGGAAATTGAAAAGATTTTAATTTCTGTATTTACAAGTAATTATTCTATTATGGAAGATTTTAGAAATCACGGAAAAGAAACAAGACTTGATTTTGATGAACTTGAAAAAACATATTTTTCAAGTATATATGATGAACTTTATAGAGTTGCTCTTAACCCACACAACAAATATACTGCAAGAAGACTTGAAAAGCTTTTGGTTAAAACCTATGAAAGGTCAGCCTTAGAAATTGATGATTTGTTTGCAGAAATCATTGACTATGGAAACAGATATTTGCCAGAAGGTGAAATGCTTGAAGAGTTTATTTCGGCAATTGATGAAACCAATGCAAACAGAAACTATATAGAAATGAAAGAGTTTAGTTCGCAGTCTGAAAACATTGATCCAAAAATTTTGTTTGAGGCAATGTGTTCGGTTCTTTATGCTAGAGGCTCAACTGATGAAATGGCAATCAAAAAGACAAGTTTAATATTTGAAAACTCAACCAGACTTGCAAGAGCAAAGTGGAGTTTTGAAAAAAAATCAGAAAATTATTTCCAAGACGAAGCGGCAAAATTAAGAAAAGTTGCACCAAAAAGAGAAGAACCAAAACAAGAAAAGAAAGAAGAAAGATTGGCAATGATAGCAGATTAAAAAACTGCAAAAATACTAGTAAAATATATGAAAAAATAATAAAAAATATCAAAAAATCAAAAAAAACCTCTATTTTTAGAGGTTTTTTGTTTGCAAAAATGAAATTATTCCAACATAAATTGCAGAAACAATTTTTTCTTGATAGGCAGAATCTAACAACATTTGTTCTTCTTTTTCATTAGATAAAAATCCACATTCAACAATAACAGATGGTGCGGTTGTGCATTTAAGCATATAATAATCGCCTGGGCTGGTTGATTTGTGACTGCCGTCTAATTGTTTAATAAATTCTGCTTGAATTTTGTCAGCAATGTTTTTGCTTATATCACTGGTTTTGTCATAAAAAACTTGTGCACCAGAAAATTTGTGATTTGTGTAGCTATTTTGATGTATGCTAATCACCATGTTTGGACGGTGTTGTTTGATGATTTCTTTTCTAAGTTCCATATCTCTTTTTTTGAAAGATTTGCCTCTGCCTTCTGCAAGAGCCTCTTCGGTTTCTCTGGTCATAACAACAGAGATTCCTGAATCTTCTAATTTTTCTTTTAGCATTTTTGAAATTTTGAGATTAAGGTCAGCTTCATAAACTTTTGTTTTAAAACCAATTGAACCAGGGTCTGGTCCTCCGTGACCTGCATCAATAACAATTAAATAATTGGTGGCAGATTTTCCATCGGTTTCAGAAAAATAGTCTTCAAAAATTTTGTCACTGTCAACCGGAACACCTTTTTCAATAGCTTGATAATCTTTGAGTTCGCTTTCGGTGAAAGATACATCTTTTGCGAAACATTTTGCCAAAAATGGTTGATTTGATAAAAATAAAAAACTGCAAAATGTGGCGGCAAACATTAAATAAATGATATTTTTTATTAATTTTTTCATATTTTTCCTTAATTTTTTATAATTTATTAATTTTAGTTTGTGAAATAATTTTTAAATTTATGTATTTTGTAAACCGTGATAAAAACGGAAGTTGTGGTGAAAAAAGATTTTTTATTATCTTGCTAAATAACATATATAATGTTATAATATTTTTATTAGGTGAAATATGAAAAATTTTGATTTTATAATTGATGAGCAAAAAGCAAAAACAATGCAGCCGCTTGTTCTTGCAATGATTGGTGATTCGGTTCAAACACTTTTTGTTAGAAAATATATCGCAGAAGAGTTTGCGGTTAAAGTTAACAAAATGAACAAAATGGTGTCTTCGGTTGTGAAGGCTGGTTCACAGTTTAAAACATTTAAAAAAATTGAAGAACAATTAACAGAAGACGAAAAAGATATTGCAAGAAGAGCAAGAAACACAAATATTCACTCAAAGGCAAAAAATTTCAGCTATGCTGAATATATTTATGCCACAGCTCTTGAAGCAGTTATTGGATATTTGTATTTAACTGGAAACAGTGAAAGACTTAATTTAATTTTAAATTTGTCACTTGAAGAACTTGATGTGACAGTGTAAAGGAAGGAAGATATGAAAGCTGAAGGAAAAAACCCTGTTCGTGAGCTTATTAACTCAGAACTTACAATTGAAAAAATTTCTGTTGCAGATGGTTGCAACGACAATGAAGTTAGAAAACTTGTTCAAATGGCAAGAGATAAAGGAATCAAGGTTGAGTTTGTTGATAAAAGAGGTCTTGACAAAGTTAGCGAAACTGGTCATCACCAAGGTATCATTGGTTTTTATTCTGAATTTAAGTATGCAAACTTAAATGAAGTTATCAAAAACACAAGAGAAAGCGGCAAAGATATTTTGTTTGTCATTTTAGATGAAGTTTTAGACCCACACAACTTAGGTTCTGTTATTAGAGTTGCTGAGTGTGCAGGTGCAACAGCTGTTATTATTCCATCAAGAAGGTCAGCAACTGTTAATGAAACAGTAATTAGAACTTCTGCTGGTGCAACAGCTTATGTTCCTGTTATCAAGGTTCAAAACACAAACCAAGCAATTGAAGAACTCAAAAAACAAAATATTTGGGTTTATGCTGCTGATATGGACGGCTCTCCAATGGGCAAAACAAATCTCAAAGGTGACATTGCTCTTGTTATTGGTGGTGAAGGTTCAGGTGTTCATCACTTAACAAGAAAAGTTTGTGACGGAATCATTTCGATTCCTATGTTTGGAAAAGTTAATTCACTCAATGCTTCTGTTAGTGCAGGAATTGTGCTTTATGAAGCGGTTAGACAAAGAATGTAAAAATAAGGAGCAACAATTTTGAATAATGTAAACCCTAGTGATGTTGTGAAAATTGTTCAGAAATATTCGAACTATATCAACTCACTCACAAGAAGTTACTTTATTGTTGGCGGCACAAGAGAAGATTTATATGAAGAAGCTGTGATTGGCATTTTGGAAGCTTGTAAAAACTATAACGGTGAAAGTTTGTTTGAAGACAAGTTTGATTCATTTGTGAAGCTTTGCATCAAAAGACAAATTTTAGATGCAATAAAATCTGCTAATACAAAAAAGAACAAAGCACTCAATGAATCGGTTCCTTTTGTGACATATGACAAAGAGGGTGATGAACAATCTGTGCTTGAGATTTTTGCAGATAGAAACACTTCAAATGACCCACTTGACCTTTTTATTGATAAAGAAAAAATGAGCGAAAGACTTAAAAAGTGTGAAGAAAGGTTAAATGAACAAGAAAAGCAAGTTTTAAAACATTATCTTGCCGGAAACAAACAGTCTGAAATTGCAAAAATTTTGGAGCTTCCTGTAAAAAAGATAGACAACACAATTCAAAAAATTAAAGCAAAAGTTAAATAAAAAACCAAGGGAGAGAAATCTTATGTATTTGGCACTTTATAGAAAATATAGACCAAAAACCTTTGATGAAGTTATTGGTCAAGACCACATTGTTAAAACTTTAATCAACCAAATAAAGTTGGACAAAATTTCACATGCATATTTGTTTTGTGGCAGCCGTGGAACTGGCAAAACCAGCACGGCAAAAATCTTTGCAAAAGCAATCAACTGTTTGAATCCAAAAAATTCTTCACCTTGCTTAGAGTGTGAAGTTTGCAAGTCACTTGACGGAACAAACATTGATGTTTTAGAAATCGATGCTGCATCAAACAACGGTGTTGATGAAATCAGAGATTTGAGAGAAAAAGTTAAGTATCCACCTGTGGTTGGAAAATATAAAGTTTATATTATTGACGAAGTTCATATGCTTTCAACAAGTGCTTTTAATGCTCTTTTGAAAACTCTTGAAGAACCACCTGCTCACACAGTGTTTGTTCTTGCAACAACTGAAGTTCACAAGCTTCCAGCAACCATTCTTTCAAGATGTTTGAGATTTGATTTTAGACTTGTTTCACTTGAAGATCTTTCTGAGCTTCTTAGAAACATTTTAAATAAAGAATCGGTTAAGTTTGACGAACAGGCAATCAACATTATTGCAAGAGCCGGTGAGGGAAGTGTTAGAGATACCATTTCAATTGCTGACAGATGTGTGTCGTTTGCGGGTGATGACCTCACTTATCAAAAAGTTCTTCAAGTTTTGGGTGTGTCTGAAAGAGAAGTTTTAATCAATATGGCAACTCACATTTTAAACAAAAAAATTGGTGACGGTTTGGTTGAGCTTGACACAGTGCTTTCAAAAGGCAAGAGTCCACTTGTGTTCTCAAATGACTTAATTGCTTATTTTAGAGATTTGCTTTTGATTTATACACTTGGTGATGAATCAAGAAAAATTGTTGTGGTTAAAGATGATGTTTATGAAAAAATGAAGACTCAAGCCACAAAAGAAAACTATGCTGAAATGGTTAAAGCCATTGAAGTTTTAAGTGAGGTTGAACAAGACCTTAGATATTCTGTTCAACCAAGAATTGTTTTAGAAAATGCAATTGTTAAAATTGTTAGTGAAAGTTCAATTATTAGAAGAGTTGAAAAACTTGAAGAAATTGTGAAAAATATCAAGTTTCCCAGTTAACGGCTCAGGTGAACAAAGGGCACTAATTCAAGAAGCAAAAACTGTTATTGAAAAAGAAATTAAGCAAATAAAAGAGACGATTCAAAAACAAGAGCAGCCAAAAGAAAATTTGATTTTTGATGATACCGCTTCAAATAACAACAGTGGTGAGATGACGGGAATTAAACTTTTGGGTGAGCTTTTGGGGTATTTAAGAAAGCAAAAGCTTATGTCACTTTTAATGCTTTGTAGGCAGATTTCAAAGATTGAAATAAATGGAACAATGGTTGAAATTTATTCAGATGACAAAGAAATGGTTTCGCTTCAAATAAACGAAAGACATCTTGCAGATATTTCAAAGTTTTTCTCTGCAAAGGGCCTGAGCTTTAAAGTTGTTGAAAAACAAGAAGAAAAAACTGAAGTTGATGAGCTTAAAAAATTGCTCGGAAAAAAACTCATTATAAAATAAATTATGGCAATTTTAACCGATAAAGTTCTTTAAATTAGTTTGGAAAACTATCGGTTTTAAATTATAATAAAAAAGTAAAATAAATTTGTTTAATGTTAAGGAGATTATTATGGCTAATAGATTTGGTGGATTTGGTGGCGGTTTCGGCGGCGGAAATATGCAAGCTATGATGAAACAAGCACAAAAAATGCAACAAGATGCAATGAGAGCAAAAGAAGAACTTGAAAACACTGTTTTTGAAGGTTCTGCTTCTGGTGAAATGGTTAAGGTTGAAGTTAACGGTGCTTTTGAAATGGTTTCTGTTAAAATCAATCCAGCTGTTTGTGACCCTGATGATATTGAAATGCTTGAAGATTTGGTTGTTGCTGCATATAACGATGCAAAGGCAAAAATTGATGAAAAGAAAGATGAATCACTTGGAGCATTTGGGGGTCTTATTTAGTGGACTTGAATCAAATTGAACCAATTGCAAGGCTTATTAATGAGTTTTCAAAGCTTCCTGCTGTTGGCAAAAAAACTGCTGAAAGGTTTGCTTATCACATAATCAAAACCAGTGACGAAGCTGCAAAAAACTTTTCTGAGGCAATTTTAAATGTTAAGGCAAAAATTAAGTTTTGTGAAGTTTGTGGAAACTATACTGAAACCACACCTTGCAAAATTTGCAGAGAAAGGTCTTCAAAAATTTTGTGTGTTGTTAAAGAGCCAAAAGATGCTATGGCAATTGAGAGAACCAGCAGTTTCAAAGGTGGTTATCACATTTTGCACGGCACAATAAACCCACTTGCTGGGGTTGGTCCAAACGACATTAGAATTAAAGAATTGCTTTCAAGAATTAGCGAAAATCAAACAGACGAAGTGATTATTGCAACAAACCCAGATGTTGAAGGTGAAGCAACTGCAATGTATATTGCTAAACTTTTGAAACCTCTTGGGGTTAAAGTTTCAAGAATTGCTCAAGGCATCTCTATGGGAAGTGAACTTGAATTTGCTGATGAAGTTACACTTTCAAGAGCACTTTCTGATAGAAAAGAAATGTAACAAAATATTCTAACAAAAAGAGATGCAAACCAAAAATTGCATTTCTTTTTTGTTTGAAGTTAATTTATTTGTGATTTTGGATAGAATATATTTAGGAGATTATTATGGACTTTAAATTTGAAATGTCACTTGCAGAACTCAAAAAGAGAACTGGCAAAAGATATTATAAACCTGTTAAATTTTTAAAAAGAGATTCAAGAGAAGTTAAAAAGCTTACCAAAAATGATATGCTGGTTTTGATGCACTTAACAAGAGCCGCAAACAAACTTGAAACTGTTAATCTTAAACTTGGTCATCACAAAAATCTTGAATTTTTAGACTTTTTGAACAGAGAAATCGAAAAACAAAATCCAAAGGCTGTTCTTGCAAAACAATTGTTTTTATCACAAAAAAGTATGTTTTCACCTGACACTTTGGGAAATCAAACAAAACTTGTGAAAAACATTGAAGAGCCAGACGGTCTTGGATATTTTCCTGAAGACCTTTCTGCAGAAGAGTTTCATTTGATTCTTGAAAGAATGGTTGATGACGGCAGAACAAAAGAAGTTCAAGAAATTTTGAATCAAAGGTCAGTTGTTGTTAGAGATGGAGAAAACTTGAAAGCAATTGATTTTGTGAATTATTTTCCAGAATTTCAAGAAATGGCTGACGAACTTGACAAGGCTAGAGAATATTCAACAGATAGAAAGTTTAATAAATATTTAGAGCTTCAAGCAAAAGCTTTGAGAACTGCTGACCCTATGCTTGATGCAAAAGCAGACAAACAATGGGCAACAATGTCTGGCGGAAAGTTTGAGTTTACTATTGCAAGAGAATGTTATGATGAAAAGCTCACAAAAACCGTTTATGAAAATGAAGAACTTATGAAAAAACTCAAAGCAGCAGGAATCACTGTTTATGCAAAAGACAGTCTTGGTGCAAGAGTTGGCATTGTTAACAAAAGAGGCACAAAACTTTTGAAGAAACTTAAATCGCTTATTGATGTGTCTTCAAAACTTATGCCATATTTAGATGAATATGAAACATTAAGTCACGGCGAAGATGAAATTTCTCAAACTGCTGTTGATGTTGACCTCATCACTTTAACTGGTGAAGAAGGTGCTTACAGGGCAAGTTTGGTTCTTGCACAAAACCTTCCAAATGACGACAAACCAGCACTTAAAATTGGTGGCGGAAGAAGAAATGTTTATCACAGACAAGTTAGACTCACATCAAACAAAAAACTTTACAAACACTTGATTGACGATGAGCAATTTAAATATTTCAATCCAGAGGCTGACCACTGGGCAGTAATCTGTCACGAAAACACTCACTCTCTTGGACCTCAAACACACAGCGGTCTTGGAAAATTTAGTTTTATTATTGAAGAATATAAAGCTGATATGGGCATGTATTGCTTTTTGAGAGAGTTTGTAAAAGAAGGATACTTTACCGAAACTCAAGCAAAACAAATTATTGTAACCAGCCTTTCTTATGGCTTTTTGAAAGGAAAACCAAACTTAAATCAAGCTCACAGAACAAGATCAGTTATGATTTGCCAAAGAATGATTTCAACTGGAGCAATTGTCATTAAAAACGGCAAACTTTGGTTTGATTTTGACAAAGTTATTGACACTGCAAAAGAAATGATGAAAGAGGCAATAAGACTTCAACTTGATGCAAATGTTAAAGCTGCAGAAGAATATATTATGAAGTGGTTTGTTTGGGACGACAACTTGATTCAAATTGCAGAAACAATTAAAAAGTTTAGCAAAAAACTTAATGGATATTTGATTCAAGAACTTGCAGATGAAATGCTTAAAGATGGCTTTGAAAACACATTAGACGGTTTCAAAGATTAATAAAAAAAGACAGCAAATTTTGCTGTCTTTTTGTTTTGTTTAAGATTCTGTTTCTGTTGAATCGGTGTTTTCTAAAGATTCATTTTCTTTGTTTAAAACAGTTTCAATTGTTTCAAGTTTTGTTTGTATTTCAAGCCAGTCAGCCATAAATTTTTCAATTTGGCTTTCTGTGGTTTCGGTTTCTGCTTGAATTTCCATAAGTTTAACAAAGTCGGTTGCGATTTCTGGATTCACAAAATCTTCTTGAAGCTGTTTGAGTTTTTCTTCTGCAGCGGCAGATTTTTCTTCCAATTTTTTAAGCTGGTTTTCTAGCTTGTTTTTTTCTTTTCTTGCCATATATGGTGAAAGCGACAAAAGTGGGTCTTCTTCTTTTGGGTCGTCATAGTCAATTGGATATTCAATTTTTTCTTTTTTTGGTTTCTTTTCAATTTCTTTGGTTATGGCTTCAACAATCTTTGTGTTTGGGTGAGCAAACTCATTGTATGTTCCGTCAAAAATTCTGGTTTCACCATTTTCAAAAACTAACAATTTGGTTGCAATTTTGTTAACAAAATAACGGTCGTGTGAAACAAAAATAACAGTGCCGTCATAAGACAACAAAAGCGATTCTAATGTTTCTTTGCTGGTGATGTCCATATGGTTTGTTGGTTCGTCTAAAATCAAGACATTTGGTTTCTTTTCAAAAATTTTACAAAGCTCAAGCCTAACAAGTTCACCACCTGAAAGAGTGGAAAGTTTTTTAAGAACCGCTTCACCAGAAAACAAAAATGCTCCAAGTGCGGTTCGAACTTCATTTCCAGAAAGGTCAGGAAAGGTTTCTTGAAAATCTTCATAAACGGTTTTGTTGCTAAACGATTTTGCCGCAAGTTGTTCAAAATAGCCATATTCGACATTATAGCCCCATTTGAAGTGTCCAGAAATCATCGGAAGTTTTTCGGTTATGGTTGAAAGAAGTGTTGATTTTCCAAGCCCATTTCCGCCAATGATGCCAAGTCTTTCTTTTTTTAATAGCTTAAAATCAACGGTTGAAAGTGGGTTGTCTTTTTGATAACCAATTTTGAGATTAGTGACAGAAAGCACTTCGTTTCCACTTTCCTCGTTTGGTTTGATTCTGGTTTTAAAAGCACGGTTGTCAGCTTTTTCTGGTTTTGGAATCCTTTCAAGCTTTTCAAGATATTTCACTCTTGATTGCACCGCAGCGGCTTTGGTTGCTTTATATCTAAATCTTTCAATAAACTCTTCAATGTCTGCAATTTCTCTTTGTTGAGCTTCATAAGCTTTCATTTGACTGTCAAAGTTTGATTCTTTGGTTTCAATAAATTTTGAATAATTGCCCACAAATTTGTTTAGTTTTTTGTGTGAAATTTCATAAACAATGTTAACAGTATTGTCCAAAAATGCACGGTCGTGTGAAACAATTACAACTGCTTTTTTGTATGATGAAATATAATTTTCAAGCCAGTTAACAGCTTTTATGTCTAAGTGGTTGGTTGGTTCGTCTAAAAGCAAAAGGTCTGGTTTTGAAAGCACAAGTTTAATAAAAGCAATCTTGGTTTTTTGACCACCAGAAAACTCAAACAATTGTTTAAACTTGTCGGTTTCTGAAAACCCAAAAGATGACAAAATTGAGTTCATTTCGGCTTTATATGAATAGCCGTCGTTTCGTTCAAATTCATCGTGGAGTTTTGAGAATTCATTAACCAGTTTGTCAGAATAATCAAGTTCAAGTTTCTTTTGAAGTTCATTGAGTTTTGTTTCTAAATCGGTTAAAGGTTTATAGCATTTCAAAATTTCATCTTCAAGTGAAATGGTTTCGTCGTCAAAAGTCATTTGTTTGAGTTGACCAATAGACGGGTTTCCAGTCACAGCAAAAACAGGCGAACAATTGTCTGGCTGATGAAGTTCAATTTCACCAGTTAAGATTTTAAGAAGTGTTGTTTTTCCACTGCCGTTTCTGCCAATAATGGCAATTTTGTCGCCAGTGTTAACTTCAAATGAAAAATCTTTCAAAATGTCTTCGCCGTTATATCCAAAACTAGCTTTATTAATTTTAATCTGCATAACTGTTTCCTTTTATTACAAAACTGATTATAACACAACAGTTAAACTTTTTCAATCTTTGTGCAGTCTAAATGCCCAATATATTGACAATGGTGGAGCATATTTATTAAAATATTATTAGAGTAAATTTAGGGGGATACACTAATGAAATTTAATGAGTCAGGGGCTTTTATTTTAAGTGAAACAAAAAATGGTGAAAGAATTGTTTCTTGTGGTGGAAGAATCTCAACCAGACCAGGAACTGCTGTTGAACTTTATAAAAAGGCGACCGATAAAGATAAAAACTTAAACCTTGTTTCAAAGGTTGTGGCATCTGGTCACAAAACAATTTTAGAGCATCATTATTTTAATATTGCTTTTAACAATGTCAGCATTTTTGTTGAACAATATTTAATTGAATTTAGACTTGCATCATTTACAATCAAGTCAGGCAGATATGTAAACTTTTCTTCTGCTGGTTTCAATCTTCCAAACAGTTTTACTGATGAACAACAAAAACTTTTGAAAACACATTATAGAAAAATGTTTAAAACTTATGACAAGTTTGTTGCAGCAGGTGTTCCTGTTGAAGATGCAAGATTCATTTTGCCTTATGGTTTGAAAACAAATATCTATATGAGTATGAATGCAAGAGAATTTATTCATGTTGTTTGCTCAATGATTTATGGCAGAGGCAAATACTACGAAGAAATTATTGAACTTGGACTTCAACTCAAAGCTCAATTTGATGAAAGATATCCAGGACTTATTGAAGCAAATGCAAAATATTATACTGATGACCTTTCAAATTCACTTGTTGTTAAACTTGAACCTTGCAAAAAACCAGAGTTTGTTTCTCACAAAGCAGAACTTGTTTCTGCAGCAGAAAACAGCAGTGAAGTTATTGACGAACTTGCAAAGGCAAGTGGTTATGACAAATTTGATTTTGAAACCGCTTTAAAAGATGACAAGCTTTCAAAACTTTTAGAGCATTTCACTTATACCTTTAAAGTTAAAGATTTTGCTCTTATCATTTTGAAACATTATTCAAGACACAGAATGCAATCGCTTTCTACTGCACCAATTGTTAAAATGGCTGGAATCAACAAATTTGTTATGCCAGAAACAATTGCAAACAACCCTGAACTTAAAGCAGACTTTGAAAGATGCATCAAAGAAAACAGAAGAATTTACAACAAACTTTTAGAGCAAAACTTAAATCCATATTTGATGATTTATGCAACTCCTCATGCAACAGCAATTGACTTTGTTTCAACTGTTAATGCAAGAGAACTTTTGCACTTTATGAATCTTAGAACCTGCACAAGAGCTCAATGGGAAATCAGATATCTTGCAACAGATATGCTTAGACAATTAAAGAAAAAAGACCCTGAATTCTTTAAACATTATGGTCCAAGTTGTTACACTTATGGGGTTTGTCCAGAAGGCAGACTTTGCTGTGGAAAACAAGCAGAAATGAAAACAAAATTTAATGATTTGGAGAATAATTAATGGAAAATGTTGTTTTAGACGGAAAGCTTACTTCAAAAAATATTGTTGAAGAGCTTAAAGCAAAATTTGAAAAAGAACCAACCGACAAAAAACTTGCAATTGTTTCTGCTGGTGATGATTATGGCTCAGCGGTTTATTGCAATATGAAAAAGAAAAAGGCTGAGTATATTGGAATCGGCTGTGATGTTTTTCATTTTGAAGAAACAGTTACACAAGAAGAAATTGCTGCAAAAGTTAAAGAACTTGCAGAAGATGATTTGTATGCTGGAATAATGATTCAACATCCACTTCCAAGACATTTGGACGAACAAACACTTTTTAATATGATTCCTTATCAAAAAGATGTTGACGGTCTTTCAGCTGAAAGCTTTGGGCTTATTGCACAAGACAGACCAATGTTTGTTCCTGCAACTGCTCTTGGAATTATGAAGCTTTTTGAAGCATATAACATTAATCTTGTTGGTGAAGAAGTTTTGATGATTGGAAAAAGCCAAATTGTTGGACTTCCACTTTCAGTTATGCTTATGAAAGCTGGTGCAACTGTTACTGTTGCTCATTCAAGAACAAGAAACCTTTCAGAAATGGTTAAAAACTTTAAAATTGTAATCGTTGCAATTGGCAAACCTGAACTTGTGAAGGCAGACTGGTTTGAAGAAGGTCAAATCATTGTTGATGCTGGTTACAATGAAGGCAATGTTGGTGATGTTGATCACCTTGCATATGAAAAGGCAAGTTATTACACACCTGTTCCTGGTGGTGTTGGACCAATGACAATTGCATCACTTATGAGTCAAACCGCAACTGCGATTGACAATATGAAATAATAAACAAACAAAAAAAAGAGAGGAGAATTCCTCTCTTTTTTAATTGATTGGTTTTATTGTATAAATATTTTTAAAACCTTTATAATTGTTTCTAAAATCACCGATTACAATATCATAATTTTCATCAAAGTAGCCATAACACTCATTCATTGTTGAAGTATCAACTGCTTTAAATGTGATTTTTGATAACTTGTAATTATATTTTAATTCTTTGAATCTATATTTTGAATCAACCTTGATAGAAGTTCCGGTTTCTAAGTCATATTTAACAAGTGACATATTGATTTTTGTTGAATCAGTTGGAGTTAACACATAAGCGAATTTGTCATCGTTTGCAACTGATGTGTCGGTGTATCCTCTGTCATAAAATGTTGATGAATCATCAAATTCAACATAGTCTAATTCGTATTTCCAATCTGCGGTTTCATCTAGTGTCATTTTGTAATATCCGTGAGTGAAATAAGGTTCAGTCATTGAAACTGTGTGTCCAACAAAATGATAAGTGTTGTTTGTTTGACTTAAATATTCATAGTGAGTTTCATAATTTATCATATTGAAGTTTATAAATAAATTTATTAGTTTTTGATTTAATTCAACTTCTTCAAGTTCACCGTTTTTGTTTAAGTAATAGGTTTTATTATTAACAATACTATAAACATATAAAATTCCGTTTGGAGAATAACAAGCTTCAAAAGCATCAAGATTGTTTTCTTTATTACAAATTATTGAATCAAAAGAGCCATCGGTTTTTTGATATGAAAATGAAAAATCTTGCATTGTGTCGGTGTTATGAAAAATGTTTCCATATCTATCACCATAAATTTTAAGAATGGAATTGTCTGCTGTGTGTATAAAGTTTTTATATTGAGTTGCAGAGATTCTTTCTGTTAATTTGAGAGAATTTTCTTCAAATGAAAGGGTATAAATTGTGTTCCAACCCATAGGTTTGTTTTCATAGAAGTTTAAAAGCAAATAGTCATATTCATAAACATCAGAAGAGTTTCCAATGTTTAATATGTTTAAGCCAATGCTTTGATTTGGATATTCATCACAAACTTGTTTTAAAATGCTAGAAAAATCGTATATTTTGTTTGAATTGTTATCTTTGATATAAAACAATGTTAGATAACTTTCAGTATATTCAATTACATTGTCATTGCCAGTCTTTCCATTGCTAAGATGAACCATATAAGAATTATCATCAGATGATCCACCATAGCAATAAAATGAATATTGATAATTTTCAAAATCAAGATATTTTTTATCTGGATTATTGGTCATTGAAAAAATTGTGAAATTTTTGTGTTGGTCACAGTGAAGAAGTTTATAGTTTTGTTTGTGTTCTTTGCCGTGTTTGTCTAAAAACTTAATTTCTTCTCTTCCACCATCTTTTTTAATTCCAACAAGTTTAACATCATCAGTATCATTATGTTTGTCTTTGTGTCCATCAGACATCATTGATGCTCCGGTTGTGTCAATGATTCCTGCGGCAATGGCAGAATAATTTTCAAAGTTAGAAATCACAAATTCATTAAATGATTTAATCATATAACTTTTGGATTTATTTCTGTCAACAACATCTAAAATAATTGGAAGAGCAATAGCAACAACCAGTACCAGTGCAACAATTGAAATCAAAAGCCCTTTTTTCTTTTTGCTCAAAAGTTTCCATTTTTCTTTTAAACTTTTTTTGTTAGAGGGTTGATTTGAAACCTCTTCAGTTAAAGTTTTTTCATCAGTCATAATGTTTACCTCACAAATTAATTTTAACAAAATATAAATTAAGGTGTCAATGTTTCTTTTAATTAAAAAATACCAATATAATTTTATTAAAAAACTGCAAAATTGCGGAAAAAATATATAAAAAATAGTGAAAAATTAACAAAAATAAAGAGTTGCTGCAAAAGTGACTCTTTTTTGTTGCAATTATAATTGAAATTTATATCTTTATAACTAAAAATAAAAAATAAAAATAAATTTATTTTATACCTATTGACAAGACTTTAATTCTAATTTATAATAAAAACTGTTTTTAAATGGAGAGTATTTTATGCAGTTTTCAAACATTAACTATAATTTGTATAAAAGTTTCTTAGTTGTTTATGAAACAAAAAACATTTCAAGAGCGGCTGAACTTTTATATATTTCACAACCAGCTGTTAGCCACAACATTAAAGAACTTGAAAAACAACTTGGTATTCAACTTTTTTATAAAAAGGCAAACGGTATGAGCGGCACAAACGAAGCAGATATATTATATAAGTATATTTCAAGTGCATTTAACTCAATTTGGAAAGGTGAACTCACAATTTCAGATATGGCAGGTCTTAAAACTGGTGCTGTTAAAATTGGTGTTCCATCTTATATTGCTGTGTTATATTTGTCAGATGTAATCACAGATTTTAGACTTAAATTTCCAAACATCAAAATTGAAATTGTTTCAAAGTCAATGCCAGACCTTATTGCAATGCTTCAAACTCAAAACATTGACATTGTTATTGACTGTCAGCCAATTCCAACCGACAAGTCAAAAACCGAAGTTAAATATTTAACATCTTTTGCTCATTGCTTTGTTACAACTGATAAATATTATACAAGCAAACTTGTTGGCATTGAAGCATTAAACACACTTCCTCTTATCATTTGTTCACAAACATCAGAAGAAATTAAACTTTTGAAAAATGCTATGAGTGAAATTAAAATCAATCCAGTGATTGAATCTTGGACAACCGAAGCTCTTGTTAAACTTGTTAAAGAGGGCAATGGTGTTGGATATGTGCAAGAAGCTTATGTTAAAGATGAAATTGAAAATGGTTCACTTAAAAAACTTAACATTTCATTTACTCCACCAAAGCTTGATATTTATTGTGGATACATTAGCGACACACTTGCTTATGCTCCTAAAAAGTTTATTGATTTCGTTTTAGAAAGAAACTAACATTTTCGTTAGTTTCTTTTTTTATACCATTTATTCAATATTTTTATGGCTATTTTTGCGGTTTTATTTTGTTTTATTTTAAAATTATGCTATCATTGTTTTAGAGGATAGATATGAATAATTACTTTTATTGTATTGATGTTGGTGGCACAACAATCAAAGGTGGAGTTGTTGATGAACAAAACAACATTTTATTTCAAAGTTGGGTGAAAACCAGAACATTTGATGGCTCAATAACTCTTGCAGAAAACATTATGAGCTTGATTCAAAATTTGGAAGATATTTCAAAAATGCCAATTTCAAAAGCAAAAGGGCTTGGTGTTGGTGTTGCGGGAATCATTTCAACAGAAGGTGTGGTTTGCAGGTCTGCGAACTTAAATCTTAACCAATATCCACTCAAAGCTGAACTTGAAAAAATTGTTACCGTTCCGGTTAAAGTTGCAAATGATGCTTGTATTGCAGGTCTTGCAGAAACTGCTTTTGGTGCTGGAAAAGATTTTCAAAACTTTGTTATGATTACTCTTGGCACAGGCATTGGCGGTGAAATCATCATTAACGGAAAGGCTTTTAGACAAACAAGATGTTTTTCATCCGAAATGGGTCATATGAAAATCACCGACCGAAACATAAGATGTGGCTGTGGTGAATATGGTTGCTTTGAAGCGGTTGCTTCAACCATTGCTCTTGAAAAACAAACAAAAGAAGCAATGCTTAAAAACAAAGATTCAAAGATGTGGGAAAAATATACAGCTGAAACTGCATCTGGAAAAACTGTTTTTGAATATAAAGATATTGACAAAACTGCTCAACAAGTGTTTAAAAACTACATAAAATATCTTGGTACAGGCATTGTTAATTTGATTAACATATTGTCACCAGAAGCAGTGATTATTGGTGGTGCGGTGTCGGCTCAAAAAGATGCTTTAACTAGTCCACTCAAAGAATATGTTTATGCACATATTTACACAAGAAATGAAAGACCATATCCTGAAATACTCACTGCGAAAGCATCAGGAAATGCAGGTATTTTAGGCACTAGATGTTTGTTTGATTAAAATAAAAATTTTTGGGGAGATAAAAAAATGAAATTAAATTTAACTTATAGCGGATTAAAAGAAAATGAATTTGATACAAAGGAATTCAATAAAAAGATAAAAGAGATTCACGAAAAACTTCACAGTGAAGACACTTCAGCGGGAACAACTTGGGCAAGTTGGCCAGAACTTTATGATAAAAAAGAATTCAATAAAATTTTGAAACTTGCAAAAGAAATTGAAAAGAAAGCTGATGCACTTTTGGTTATTGGAATTGGTGGTTCTTACCTTGGTGCAAAAGCTGGTATGGATATGCTTGGCAGTTTAACAAAAAAGAGCAAAGTTGAAATTATTTTTACTGGTATCAATTTTGACTATGTTGACCTTGCTGAAAAACTTGAATATTTGAAAGATAAAGATGTTTATGTTAATGTGGTTTCAAAATCTGGAACAACTGTTGAGATTTTATCAACACTCAACATTGTTGAAAGATTTATGAAGAACAAATATAAAGGTGATTATAAAGAAAGACTTATCTTCACAACTGACAAAGAAAAAGGATATCTTCGTGAAAGAGCAAATTTGGAAGGTATTGAAACACTTTGTGTTCCAGATAATATGGGTGGAAGATTTTCTGTTCTTTCAGCTGTGGGACTTCTTCCTTTTGCAGCTGCTGGAATCAACATTAAAAAAATTATGGAAGGTGCGGCTGCCGCTTATAACGACTTGCTTACCTCAACAATTGAACTTAACCCTGCTTATAAATATGCAGTTTATAGATATTTGGTAAACAAAAAACTTGGAAAGAAAATTGAGCTTTTTGCAAGTTTCTCATCAAAGCTTACATCGTTTGGTGCATGGCTTGTTCAACTTTTCAACGAAAGTGAAGGCAAAGACCAAAAAGGCTTGTTTGTTTCATCGCTTTCATATTCAACAGACCTTCACTCTGTTGGTCAATTTATTCAACAGGGAACTCCAATGATTGCTGAAACATTTATTGATGTTAAAACCCCACTCAAAGACAACAACCTCACAAACATTCCTCTTGGAAGCCCTATCAAATTTTTGGACGGCAAGATGATGAGTGAAATCAATGCTGCTGGTTTTGAAGGAACTGTAAAAGCTCACAAAGAAGCAAATGTTCCTATTGCAATTTTAGAAGTTGACGAAATCACAGAAGAAACATTTGGCTATATGGTTTATTTCTTTGAACTTGCTTGTGGTGCCAGTGGTTATCTTTTGGGTGTTAATCCATTTAACCAACCTGGTGTTGAACAATATAAAGCTCATATGAAACAACTTTTAAAGAGCAATTAATTTGTTTGTTTTAAAATTTTAAGCACAAAAAAAATCGTGGAATTTATCCACGATTTTTTATTAACTATTGATTAGCCAACAAGACCAACAAAGTTAGACCATGTTCCTGGGAAGAACATACAAACAACTACAAGTGCAATTGCTACATAGAAAACAATCTTTACAAGTAAGCTCTTTGTAGAAACGAATTCAAGACCAACAAGTCCAACTACAACGAGTGGAGCATATGTTTGAATTACTTTAAGGATACCGTAAACGAAAGTTCCATTGTCAATAAATGACCATTGTGAATCGATGCACAAAACTACATAAGCAATAATTGTTAAAACAGCAGCAAGCATACCGATTACATCTAAAATTTGCTTTCTTACTTCTTTTGCATTATCTACCATAATCTTTCTCTCCTTGATTTTATAATACAAAATCGAAATTTGTTTGTCAAATTATATTAAACAATTATTCAAATTTGTAAAATTTTTGAAAGCAGCAGCATATATTATATTAGACCGGCAAAAATCTTGTTGGTCACAAAAAATATAAACAGCTAAAATTTTAAAATCTACTTTCATTTAATTTAAAAATCTTTCACAACAAAAGCAGGGTTATTGGCTCTGCTTTTTTGAATAAAATGTTCAGTTTTGATTCAAACTAATATTATGGAAAGAGATTTAGAAACTGCTTATGACAATTTATATTCTGCAAGTTTGGATGAAATTGAAGAAAAACTTGATGAATTTATTAGGTCAAAAAGAAAGCAGATTGATTTGAAAAACAAGCATAGAAACAATCAAGAAGATTAGGTTTTTAAAATTTTGGGCTTGAAAAAAGCATAGCTTTAAAGGGAGTGAATAGCTATGCTTTTTTCTTTTTCCATACAAATTATATGGATATTGAATTCGTTTATAATTTCTTATAAACCAAATTCCAAAGTTAATTATTGAATTTTGCTACCATCATTGATATACAAAATTCCAAGAACATGCTCACCGCAGTGTGATGTGATTGTTCCACCTGCTTGGGTTTCATAAATTGTTTCGAAACCGGCAGCTTCAAGAGCCTTTTTTGCAGGTTCAATCATTTCATCAGTTGCAGTGGTGTATGTGATAAATGCGAGTTTTTTGTCAGCATCATTGAATTCTTCAAGAGTGTCTTTTGAATAAGATTCAATAACTTTTCCCATTTTTCCACGGTATTTTTTTGCTGATTTCATTTTGCCATCTTTAACAACGATTTGAGGTCTGATTTTTAAAAGATTTGCTCCAAAGTATGCAAGAGAATTGCATCTGCCACCTTTGTAAAGATAGTCAAGTCTTTCAACAACGAAACTAGCTTGAACAAAAGGAATTCTTGCTTTAACTTTTTCAACGATTGCTTCTGGTTCTAAACCTTGGTCGGCAAGTTCTTTTGCATAAATTGCAAGAAGTGCAAGACCAGTTGAAAGTGAAAGTGAATCAATCAAGTAAACATTTTTCATTTTGCTTATAGCAGTTTCTGCATGAGCAACTGATGATGTGAGACCACTTGAAAGTGAAATGTGAATAACAGCATCATATTTTTCTAAAAGCTTTGAAAAATATTCTTTATATTGAAGTTCGTTAATAGCACTTGTCTTTGGAAGAACTTTTGTCTTTTCAACGAAGTCAAAGATTTTTGCAGGAAGTGATGCATCATCAACAACGACATCATCACCAAGAATAACAGAATATGGAATTGTTTCAAGGCCATATTTTTCAATGAGTTCTTTTGGAAGGTCACAAGTTGATTCGGTTGAGATTGCAATTTTCATCTTTAATTCTCCTACGACTTTTAGTATATACTTTTTTTAAAATTTGTCAAAGCATTTTTTGATTTTATTATTAATGATACAAACAATTAGATTTGTCGTTTTTATATAAAACCACTCAAAATGCCCAAATTTTAAATAAATGAGCAAATTATTTGAAAATCGACAATAATTTGGTATAATAATCTCACGAGCCATTTATTTTGATTGGCTTTATAATTGTACAAGGAAGTATTTTATGGAAATTTATGTAGCACTTGCGAAAGAGTTTAATATTAGAGAAGAGTATTCACAAAACTTGATTAGTCTTCTTGATGAGGGAAGCACTATTCCATTTATCGCAAGATATAGAAAAGAAATGCACGGAAGTTTGGATGACCAAATTATTAGAAACTTTGCTGACAGACTTCAATATCTTAGAAATTTTGAAGACAGAAAAAAGACAATCGTTAAGACTATTGATGAACAAGGCAAACTTACTGACGAAATTGTTAAAAAACTTGACGAAGCAAAAACATTAACTGAACTTGAAGATATTTATCGTCCATTTAAGCCAAAGAGACAAACAAGAGCAACAATTGCTATTGCAAAAGGCTTAGAACCTCTTGCTGATATCTTTATGGCTCAAAAGCCAGATGGCAAAACAATTGAAGAACTTGCTGCTCCATTTGTTAGTGAAGAAAAAGAAGTTAAAACTGTTGAAGAAGCTATTCAAGGTGCAAAGGATATTATTGCAGAAAGAATCAGTGATGATAGTGACCTTAGAAAAGAGCTTAGAACATTTATTCAAAAAACAGGCTTTATTGTTTCTGAAATGAAAAAGCAAAAAGAAACCAAAAAGAAGAAACAAGAAGTTATTGATAACTCAAACAAATATGATGACAAGGAAGGAAACGACAAACCAAGAGAAGCTGACACTTATGCAACTTATGACGGCTTCAAACAAGAAGTTAGCAAAATTCCATCACACAGAATTCTTGCTATCAACCGTGGTGAAAACGAAAACTTCCTTAAAGTTGTTGTTGATAAAAACAAAGAAAAATGTTTGGAAATTATTGAAAAGAGTTACAAAATTAAAGATACAATTTTTGCAGACCTTTTAAAAGAAGTTCAAGCAGATTCTTTTGAAAGACTCATTGAGCCAAGCTTAGACAGAGAAGTTAGAGCAGAACTCACTGACACAGCAAATGAACAAGCAATCAAAAACTTTGAGCTTAACTTAAAACCACTTTTGATGGAAGCTCCTCTTAAAAATAAGAGAATTTTGGGCTTTGACCCAGGATATAGAATGGGTTGCAAACTTGCTGTTATTGATGAAAATGGAACTGTGCTTGACACAAATGTAATCTATCCAACAGAACCATTAAAAAAGATTGATGAATCAAAGAGAATTATGACTGAACTTATTTCAAAGCATAAAGTTGATGTTATTTCAATCGGAAACGGAACAGCTTCAAAAGAAAGTGAAATTTTTGTTGCAAATCTTATCAAAACTCTTTCAAGAAAAGTTGGTTATGCTGTTGTTAGTGAAGCAGGTGCTTCGGTTTATTCAGCATCAAAACTTGCAGCAGAAGAGTTTCCTGATTTTAATGTAAACCTTAGAAGTGCTGTTTCTATTGCAAGAAGACTTCAAGACCCTCTTGCAGAACTTATTAAAATTGATGTTAAATCAATTGGTGTTGGTCAATATCAACACGATATGCCACAAAAAAGACTTACCGAAGTTTTGGACGGTGTTGTTGAAGACTGTGTTAATGCTGTTGGTGCAGATATTAACACTGCAAGTCCTAGCCTTTTAAAAAGAGTTGCTGGTCTTAATGACGGCATTGCAAAAAACATTGTGGCTTACCGTGAAAAGAACGGTGCATTTGCAACAAGAAAAGACATTTTGAATGTTCCAAAACTTGGTGCGAAAGCATTTGAACAATGTGCAGGTTTCCTTAGAATTCAAAACGGAAAAGAAATTCTTGACAACACTTCTGTTCACCCAGAAAGCTATGATAGTGCTAGAAAACTTTTAAAGACTTTCAAAATGACAGAAGAAGATGTTAAAAATGGCAAAGTTGCAAACCTTCCAGAACTCGTGGCTGATGCTGGTGAAGAAAAGGTTGCAAAAGAAGTTGGCATTGGTGTTCCAACCTTAAACGACATTGTTTCTGAACTTGTTAAACCAGGAAGAGACATAAGAGAAGAAGCTGAGCATTTAGAGCTTAGAACCGATGTGCTTGGAATCGAAGACCTTCAAGAAGGTATGGTTTTAAAAGGCACTGTTAGAAATGTTATTGACTTTGGTGCTTTTGTTGATATTGGTGTGCATCAAGACGGTCTTGTTCATATCAGCGAAATCTGTGACAGATTTATCAAACACCCAAGCGAAGAGCTTACTGTTGGTCAAATTGTTACTGTTAAAATCATTAACTTAGACAAGACAAAAAAGAGAATCGGATTTTCAATTAAAAAAGCTGCCGAAGATTCTAAACCTGAATAAAAAATTATGGTGGAAGATTTTTCCACCATTTTTTATTGTTTTTTGTTAATTTTTTGGCGATTTATTATAAAAATTATTAATGACAACTATAAATTATAGGTAATGCCGGTTTGGGTTATGTTATTGACCGCTATCATAAATTTGAGTTATAATATTATAGGTGGTGATATGTTGTGTTTGACAAAGTTTTCAAATGGCAAATATCAAAACAACCACAAAAGAGGGCTTATGGAACAAATTGTCAATATTGAAATTGCAAAAGACATTGTTGAAAGACTTATTGCTCAAGAATGTCAAAATGGTGTTGATGAAAGCAATCCAGTTTTGCAAAATTTGATTCTTATGAAGGAAGAAATTTATAAGAACAACAAAGAAATTATTGATATGGTTATAAGTCAATACAAACATGCAGTTAATGCAGGAGAAAATAATGGAACAAACTAATTTTACAACTGAACAGTTGGCCTATATTGAAAGTCAAAAACTTAGTCCTGATGACCTTGAAGCAAATATTCAAAAAGTTATTGCCGTTTCAAAAATCGGAAAAACTGCTAGTGACCGTCCAATTGCATTTATCGTTGGTGGTCAACCTGGATCAGGAAAGAGTGGCATTATCGGTCACATTTTTGAAAACTATGGAAGCAACTTTGTTTTGGTTGATAATGATGAATATAGAAAACATCATCCAAATGTTAATGAAATCAATGAATGGCATCCAGAAATTTACACAGAATGTACTGACCAATTGAGTTTTGCAGCAACTCCAAGAGTTATCGATGCAATGATTAGCCAAAGATATAATATGGTTATTCACCAAACACTCAAAAATGACACAATAATTAGATGTGCAATTGCTGACCTTACAAAAGCTGGTTATGTTGTAGTTGTTAATGTTATGGCTGCTGATAAAATCACTAGCCTTTATGGTGAACTTTCAAGAGGTCAAAAACAACTTGGTGTTGATGGCACTTGCAGATGGGTTCCACCAAAGAACCACGATGAAGCTTATAATGGTCTTCCAGAAACTGTTAAAAAGATTGAAGAAAAAGGTTGCTATGACCTTATTGAAGTTATGACAAGATCTGATGATCCAAATGAGCCAACAAAGGTTAACATTATTTATAGAAAAAGAAATCCAGAAATCTCAAGAGACCATTTGGCAACTCTTGCTGAATATGGTCTAACACTTCCACAAATCACAAAGTTTGAAACCGCTAGACAAGCTGTTGTTGAAGGAAGAGAACAAGATGCTGACAAGATGCTTGAAAAGATTGAAAGCAAACTTTCAGAAGCAGAAAGACTTCCTGATGTTCAAAGAAGAGAAATCACTCCAGAAGAAATGTCTAGAATTGTTAGACTTAGAGGAATTGGTGTTGAATATGCCGCTCAAAAAGCAGCTAAAGGCAACAAAAAAGATTAATAATCAAAAAGAGTGTTAAAAGCACTCTTTTTTTGTTGGTTTTATATAGCAACTTGTTGACAAAAAACTTAAAAGAAAGTAAAATATTATCGTTAGCAATTTTATTTTGTTCTAAACAAAAAATTGTTTTAATAAACTTAAAATAATAAATATTTAAATTCCGTGAGGGAGTAGTTAGCACAAATTATTTGTGGAGTAAGTTTCAACAACCGACCGTTAGGGGTCTGGCTTACTTTAAAAAACAAGACTCATGTATAAGCGAAGACATAGGCTATACATGGCTCATTTAAAAAATCGTTCCAAGTGTAGCATTTCCGCACTTGGGATTTTTTATTTAAACAAACTAATTTCGGCTAACAAAAATAAATTTAGGAGAAATTGATGGAAATTCATAGTGAAGAACTTGAAAAAGTGATAAGTGATTTTGAGACTAATGTTGACACTGGTTTAACCGCTGAACAAGTTAAACAAAAACAAGAACAATATGGTCCAAATAAACTTGAAGAAAAAAAGAAGAAGTCGTGGGCAGCAAGGTTTTTTGAACAATTTAAAGATGTTATGATTGTTATCTTAATCATTGCAGCAGTTATTTCATTTGTTATTGCTTGTATCGAAAAAAATCCACAAGAATTTTTTGAACCTGCACTTATTCTTTTGATTGTTGTTGTTAATGCAATTATGGGTGTTATGCAGGAGAGCAAAGCCGAAAAGGCTCTTGAAGCACTCAACAATATGTCTGCTCCTCATGCAAGAGTTATAAGAGACGGACAAGAAAAGGTGATTCAAGCAAGTGAGCTTGTTCCTGGTGATATTATTGTTTTAGATGCAGGTGACTTTGTTCCTGCTGATGCAAGGCTTATAAAATCATCTAGCTTGAAAAGTGAAGAATCGGCACTTACAGGTGAATCTGTTCCAACAGAAAAATCTGCAGATAAAAAAGTTAAAGCAAAAGCTGCAATTGGTGACAGAGCAAATATGGTGTTTTCTGGATGCAGCATTACCTATGGTTCAGCAAGAGCTGTTGTTGTTGCAACCGGTATGAATACCGAAATGGGAAAAATTGCAAACCTTTTATCTGGTGAAGAAGAAGGTCCAACCCCACTTCAACAAAAGCTTTCAAAACTTGGAAAATATTTAGGTTTTGTTGCTCTTGCTGCTTGTGCAGTTGTGTTCTTGATTGGAATTTTAAGTGACCTTCCAATTCTTGCAATGTTTATGACAGCAGTTTCACTTGCTGTTTCTGCAATTCCTGAAGGCTTACCTGCAATTGTTACTATTGTGCTTTCTATTGGTGTTCAAAGAATGGTTAAAAAGAATGCCATTATCAGAAGACTTCCTGCAGTTGAAACTCTTGGAAGTGCTTCAATTATTTGTTCAGACAAAACCGGAACTTTAACAATGAACCGAATGACTCTTGTTGAAGCTTACACAGATTCAGCAACTGCTTGTGAAGAAATTAACAAAGAAAACAGTCCAAAAGTTAAAAAACTTTTAACCTATGCTGCTCTTTGTTGTGATGGTTCAATTACATTTGAAAAAAATAAAGAAGTTCATATTGGCGACCCAACAGAAACTGCAATTATTTCTGCGGCTCACAAGAACGGAATTGAAAAAGATGAAATCAACAAAAAGAATCCAAGACTTGCAACTATTCCTTTTGACTCAAACAGAAAACTTATGACAACAATCAACCAAATTGGTGGAAAGAAAATAGTTATCGTTAAAGGTGCTGTTGATGTTTTGGAAAAAAGATGTATTGCTGGAAATTTTGAACTTGCAAAAGATTTTAATGAAACAATGAGTTCAAAAGCTCTTAGAGTTTTGGCAGTGGCATACAAAGAAATTGATGAAGTTCCTGAAAAACTTGTTCCTGAAGAACTTGAAGACGGACTTACATTTATGGGTCTTGTTGGTATGATTGACCCTCCAAGACCAAAAGCAAAAGCAGCTGTTACAGTTTGTAAAGAAGCTGGTATCAAACCTATTATGATTACTGGCGACCATGTTGTAACTGCAACTGCAATTGCAAAACAACTTGGCATTTATGTTCAAGGTGACAGAGCGATTACTGGCTCAGAACTTGATGAAATGTCTGATAGAGAACTTGATTTAGAATTAGAAAGAATCACAGTTTATGCAAGAGTTTCACCTGAAAACAAAATTAGAATCGTAAAAGCTTGGCAAAGAAGAGGTCAAGTTGTGTCTATGACTGGTGACGGTGTAAATGATGCTCCTGCACTTAAAGCTGCTGATATTGGTTGTGCAATGGGTATCACAGGAACCGATGTTGCAAAAGGCTCTGCTGATATCATTTTAACAGACGACAACTTCACAACAATTGTTGATGCTGTTAGAGAAGGAAGAGGCATTTATGCCAACATCAAAAAGGTTGTAGGTTTCCTTCTTGGAACAAACATTGGTGAAGTGGTTGCGGTTTTCCTTGCTATGATTTTCTGGCACAAAAGTCCATTTTTATCAATGCAACTTTTGATGATTAACTTGGTTACTGACAGTCTTCCTGCAATTGCTCTTGGTATGGAAGCAGTTGAAGCTGATGTTATGAAACGAAAGCCAAAACCAAAACATGAAGGACTCTTTGCCCATGGTCTTGGTGTTAAAATTGTGCTTCAAGGTATTATGTTTGGTATTTTAGCTCTTATTGGTTTTAGAGTTGGTGAAATTGTTACCGGAACTCTTGCTGGTGGTCAAACACTTGCATTTATGACTCTTGCTCTTTCACAAGTGCTTCAAGCTTATAATATGAGATCTGACAAATCACTCTTTAAAATTGGACCATTCTCAAACCACAAACTTAACTGGTCATGCCTTATTTCAATTGCTCTTATGGCTATTGTTATATTCACTCCTGTTAGAATTGCATTTGGTCTTGCTGTTCTTCCAGCAAAATTATATTTGCTTAGTTTGGGTCTTGCGGTTGTTCCAATTGTTGTTATGGAAATTGCAAAACTTATCGAACATATTTACGACAAACTTCAAGAAGATGAAAAACAAAAAGAACTTGAAGAAATTGATAAAAAATAAAATTACACACCGATTAACTTCGGTGTTTTTTATTGCTGAAAATTTGGGGTTTTGTGAAGATTTAAAAATTTTTGTTATTAATGATGATGGTTTATCATATAATTAAAATTATAAATATTCTTGACAAAATATATCTTGGCTATTATAATTAGTGACAGGCTTGAATAAGCTTGGTCTTGAATTTGTAAAAGATTATAAATTTGAGATATTGAGAGTTAGATGTTATTAAGCAAAACACCTCCTTTTTATTTTTTTATCGCTTAATAGCATCAATAACCCATGCTACTGTGGCTCAGTGGTAGAGCACCGCATTGGTAATGCGGCGGTCGCGGGTCCGATTCCCGCCAGTAGCTCCATAAAAAAGAGTGAACCTTGTGTTCACTCTTTTTTTATGTGCTAACTTAGGGACGGACTGCTGAAAGGAGCAATTTGTATTTGCATTATAAAATAAAAACAGCAAGTTCGTTCGGCTTTAGCCAAAGCAACGAAGTTGCTTATTCCCCGCCGCACAATGAAATGTTTTTGTGCTAACTTAAAAGCGGACTGCTGAAAAAGGTTAACGACAGGTTATTGTTTTTTGTTGATTATTAATTGCTGTTTTTGATATATTAAAAATGTAAACATTTGTGATTTTGGGGGACTATGACTGAATTAAAATTAAAAATTGAACCATCTGCAAAAAACACAGAAATTATGCTGGGTTATTTTTTGCAGAAGAAAATTTATACGGATAAGTCATTTATTATTGGTGATGAAAACGGAAAGTTTCCCGACATTAGAACAGAAGATTTATCGCTTGGAATTGAGGCGGTTCAAGCTGAATTTGCAGAAGATTTTGCATCAAAAATCATTTTAAAGAAATTTGTGAAGTTTAAGGGTGATGCAAAAAAAATTAAAAACTATATAAGGACCAAAATGAGGGCTTTTGAGACTCTTTTGTTTGTTAATAGAAACAAGGTTGAAGCATGGTCAATCAAGCTTGTGGGATACTCAAAATATTTCTCAAAATATATTTTTGAAAAAGCAATTGCAAAAAAATTGGAAAAACTTAATGACGGAAACTATTCTGCAATTGACGGCGAAATAAATTTGGCAATTATTAGTGTTTACAGCGAAAAGCCAGACAAGGTTATTAAAGATATTCAAGAAAAATATGAATCGATTAAAGATAGTTATAGATTGAAATTCAAAAAAATATTTATTCTTTTTACCGATAGAATCTTTGAAATTGATGGTGACAAAATTTTAAGATATGATATTTTAGATGATGAACTTGCAAATCTTGAAGAAGAGTTTAAAAAATTGTTAAAACAAAAAGACAGGCGATAACCTGTCTTTTTTTATTGTTTTTATTTTTTGTTTTTCAAAAAGTTTTGAACGAATTCAAGTCTCTTTTTATAGCCATACAATTTGATTTTATCATACATTGCAGCTCTATATGCCATTGCTTCTTCAAATGAATCTAAGGTTGGAATACAATCTTTTATTGCATCAAAACCTTGAATTGCATGTTGAGCTTTGAGTCTGTCAAGTTCGGCAACATTTTTCACACCACGAACCATAATGTAGATGTGTGGTTTACCAAATTCGTCATATTTCCAATCAACTGGGTTGTCAGAAAGTTTGTCAAACTCAATTCTTGCAACAACAATGAATCCGCTTGTCATATAATAGTTTGCGAGCCATTCACCATAGCAGTCACCAAATTTTGCACCATATTTGAAGGCACATCTAACCATTTTTGGCAATATGTGTTGAACCGCTGTTTCTTTTGCTTTTTTGTTGTTTTTGTGCACAGAAATAAGCTCATCTTCATAAATTGAAAAACCTGCAACACCGTTTCCAATCAAGAAACATTGACCGTCTTTATAAAGCTCAGGGTCTCTCAAAAGAACGAAGTCACCGTGACGGTTGGTTTTTCTTGCATCACGAAGTGAGCACCAGAAAGTTTTGTAATCTTGTGCATCTAATTTTCTAAATCTTGGTCTAATATAATTTTTTTGTTCCATACTTGTATTTTAGCAACATAAAAAATTTTAAGCAACTAAAAACCTTGTCAAATTTAACAAAAAAAGACTTCCACTTGTTTTTTTGTGAAAGTCTTTATATAAGATTGTCTTTTTATGGCAGCAATTAAGAGAGTGTTGCATTTGAATTTATGTTTAACATTTTTGCTGCAAACACTTCTGCATTTGTTAATGAACTATCATTAATATTTTTTCTTGCAAAATAATCATTATAGAAAATTCGGTTGCAGAAAGATAATTTTTCAAGAAGTTTTCTTGCTGCGGTTTCGGTTGCTTCAAGATGTGCTTGTTCAGAGTAATCTTTAAGATTTGCATACTTTGCTGCAATTTGATTTTCTTTGGTGTCACCGGCTTTTCTTTGATATTTTATATCATTGATATTTGAAAAGTATAAACTGTCGGTGATAAACACATTATAAGCTCTTGAATATAAAACAGAAACCTCATCTGAAAATGCAGAGTTTCCAAAATAAAGATTTGAGTAATAATTTAAACCCATAAGGTCAAAAAGTGTTGGAACAATATCAGCGGTGCAGGTGAATTTTTTAACTTGCAAATTATAAACAGACTCGCCCTTTGAGTTTTTGTAGGTTGTTATAACATATTTTGAGTTAAGTTCAAATGATTGATTAAGTTTAACAAGGTTAACAAGTTTATTAAAGTCTGGGTGATAAATTAAGCAAGGCACTCTGAAAAGGTTTGTATAGTTGTCATCAGAAGTTGAGTCAATGTCTTTTACAAAGTTTGAAAGGCTTGAATAATATGTGTTGTGGTCGCCATAAAGAAGAACAATTGTGTTTTTGTCTAATTCTTTTTCTTTGAGGTCAGTCATAATTTTTCCAAGAGCCTTGTCAAATTCTTTAACACAAGCTACATAGTTTACAAAACTGTTGTGACCGTTTACTGCATTTGAGTTTTTGTCTTGTTCTTCAAGAACAATTCCATATTTTTGCAATTCGTCATAATAGCCCTGCTTAGCAAGGTTGTTGCGATAGCCATATTGTCCGTGCATTGTTATTGTTGTGATGTGTGTATAAAACCTTTTGTCGGTTGGAAACATTAAATCTTTGCAGGTTTCAATCATTTCTGAGTCAAGGTTTCTGTCGCCAGATTTTAAGTGGTTTGGCATACCCATATCATACATTTGTTCGCTTGCATAAAATTTGTCAAAGCCAACAGAAATCAATTCTTTGTTTCGGTTATAATATTCATAAGTTCCGTTGTGGAAAGCGGTGCAAGAAATGTTTCCGCCAGTCAAATTTTTTAAAATACTTGCAAGTGATGTTGAAAATGTGTTATCAGGAAAATCATAATTGATATAAGCATTTGTTGGGTAAGAACCAATTAAGCTGAAGTTTTCAGCAATGTCAGTTTTTTCTCTGCTGTGGAAGTTTGTGAGTGCAATTGATGATTTATAAAAATCATAAATGTTTGGAAAGAGTTGAGACAAAACTTCATTTGCTGCGGTTTCTTCAAACTTTTCACCAGTTTCTGGATTTGTTAAGTTGTAGCCGTTTGAAAAGAGTTCAAAATTTTCAACAAAAGAAGTCCACTCAAAAGATTCAACCAAAATTGTAACAACATTATAGTCTTTTTTGAGTGCTTCAAAATTTGTTTTAGTCACATCTTTATAAATGAAATCTTCAATTTCTTTTTCGCTGCCAAGTTTAACCGATGACATAAACGAACCTTTAAACATTTCATTAACAAAGTGACCGGTTGTTCCAAACTTGTTATAAGAGGAATCATTTGTTTTGTAAAGCTTTTCATAAATATCTGATTTTAAATTTTTGTTTCCGAAATACAAAACAAAGATGTTTGCTGTGAGTGAAAGAACAATGGTGAGCGAAGCAATGATTTTTAAATATTTTGAACCAAATTTTTCATTGTTATTTCTTGCAAATCTTCCACCAAAAATGATAAAACAAGAAAGCATAAGAGCTGAAATACTAAAATATAAAAAGTTGATAGGAATGCTTTCTAAAATGCCCATAGCATCTTTTCTGAGTTTGAACATACCAAAATCAAAGATGGTTTCGGTCATTTCAAAAAGAATAATAAATGCAAGGTTTGTGATTAAAAATAAAGAAATAAAACAAGCTGCAACAATAAACCTTGTTTTTTGTGATGGCAAACATAGTAAAATTGAAACAAACATAAATTGAACTAAAAGAAAAATCCAAGGTTCTTTAATGTAAAATTTGCCACTAGTAACAAAAACGGCAAGAAGTTCAATTATGGTTACTATTGCAAAATATAGTAGTATAAAAATATTTTCTTTAAAAAATTTCTTCATAATGGTTTATCCTTATAAAAGCCAAATTAAATAACAGATGAAATATGTTGATAAGAATTTTCTGTCACTAAGCATATAAATTATGTCGTAATAGAAGGTTAAAAATAAATAGAACCATGCAAGGTTGGTTGAAAAGAAAAAGAAGTCAATTATGCCGAAAATTAAAATGCTAAAAATTCCGCCCCAAGGAAAATATTTGTTTAATGCAGCCTTGTTGAATTGGAAATTCTTTTCAATTGCAATGTGCATAAAGTGGATAAAAAGAATCATAAACACGATTCTTGCAGCCCAAGCAATAAGTCTTGTTGCATTGTCCCAAAAACCTAAAATTGTTACTTTGAATCCAAAATCGTAAACAGCTTTTACTGTAAAATTTAAATATGCACTAACAATAAACATTGGAAGCACTGTAAGAACAAACAAAACAATGAGTCTTGAAAGTTTAAGCTCTGGCTTTTTTTCTTTTGAAAAGATTTGAATTTTTAACTTTTTGCAAACAAAAAACATTATTAAAAATTCTGCAATCCAAAGAAGCATACTGCTTATGTTTAAACACACAGTAACAAGGTTGCCATAATAAATATTGTCAAAAAGTGGAATAAAAAGGTCCATCAATTTGCAAGAATAAACTGCCGCCACAGAAAGGGCTGCAAGTAAATAATATTTTAAGCTTGATTTATCTTTTGTAAATGTTAATATCTTCATATAAATATTATATTAATAAGGGAAATTTTTGTCAAATTTTGAATATTGATGACGGCAATAAATATTGTTTATTGTGACATTTTATTTTGATTAAATTTTTATTTTTTTTAATAAAAAAACACTCTGCAAATGCGGAGTGTTCAATTTGTTATAACTTTGTTTCATAAGCAATTTCATTTATAAAAACATCGTTTGTTGGTGAATATTCACTATACAAACCGTCAGCTTTTGAAAAACCATTTTTTTCATAAAGAAGAATCGCTGGTTTGTTGGTTTCAACAACCATAAGTCTGAGTGACTTTGCAGATTTTTCTTTTGCGATTTGTTTTGCAGTTTCAATAAGTTTTGAACCATAACCTTTTCTTAAAAAGTCAACGGCAACTGCAAGTCTTGCAATATAGAGAGCAGGGGATTTGGTTTTCCAGTTAAAATTTTCTGAGCCATTTGCAGACTCATAAATTCCAACCGCAGCAACAATTTGATTTTCATCTTCAAGAAGATAAAGATTTTTGTTTTTAATGTCAAACTCTTCAAATTCTTCATAAGGATAATATTCGTTCCAATAAATGTTGATGCCATTTTGCTTTAAGTTTTTAATAACTTTGTCATACATATCTTTTAAAAATGGAAGGTCATTTTCGGTTGCTAAGCGATGTGTCATAATGCTCTCCTGAAAATATATTTTTGCAAAATTTATATATTTTTTTAATTTTTTAATATATTTTTTATTATTTTATTATTATTTTTGCAGTTTTTTTAATCAATTTCAACAAGTTTATAATTTGTTGTTCCAAAATTAAGTGTTTTTGCAACTTCAATTGTGTGAAGACCATTTCTGCTTTCAATTCTTTTAATCAAGTGGTCTTTGCCTTTGTCGGTTGAATTGTAAACCAGGTCAATACAAGCTTGGTCCAAAGCAATAGGGTCAAGCGAAGCTAGGATTCCAACATCTTTCATACAAGGGTCTTCGGCAACTGAGCAGCAGTCACAGTCAACCGACATATTGCACATAACATTTATATAAGCAATTTTGTCTTTAAAAAGTTTTGCAACTGAACTTGCGGCTTCTGCCATAGCAGTTAAAAAATCATTTTGTTTGGCTGTGTTTCTCCAAACAGTGTTTTGGTCAGAAACTTTTCCGCCAGAGTGAATCCAAGCCTTTCCGTTTGAAGATGCAAAACCAATTGAAAGCTGTTTAATGGCTCCACCATAACCACCCATTGGGTGACCTTTGAAGTGAGATAACACCAGAACAGAATCATAATTTTGAATTCCACTTCCAACAAGGTTGGTTTTTAAAACGGTTCCGTTTTCAATGCTAAGCTCTAAATCTGGTTTTTGTTCGTCTAAAATTTCAACAGAAAAATATTTTGACCAACCATGTTCTTTTAAAAGTTGTTTATGTTTTGAAGTTTCATTTCTTGCACCAGAATAAGCTGTGTTTGTTTCAACAACTGTTCCGTTAACTTTTTCAATTAAATGTTTAACAAACTCTGGTTTTAAATAGTTTTGATTTCCTCTTTCGCCAGAGTGAAGTTTGACTGCAACTTGGCCTTCAAGTGAAATGTTTAATGATTCAAAAACTTTGATAAGTGAATCAGATGAGATTTCTTTTGAAAAATAAACGATAGATTTGTTCATAATATTCTCCTAACATAATTAGATTATAAATTATTTACTTTTAATTGTAAATTGAACAAAATAAAACACTTGAAATTTCAAGTGTTTTTTTGTTTAGATTTTAACTTTAAAAAGTTTAAGAAGATTCCATTTCTTTTTATAAATTAAATTAAGTTTGCAAGGTGAAGAAACTTTTGCGGCTTTTAAAATATCAAGGTCAGAAGTTGTTTCAATTGCAGTTTTAAAGATTTCATCGGTTTCTTCAAGTTTTTTCATTTCTGCTTTGAAGTTTTTGTTTTTAATTTTAGACTTTATTCTGTTGCAAATATAGTCATAGTTAATAAGATATAAAAGGTCAAGACTATTCTTTTCAAAGTATGTAGAAACTTCGCCATAATAACGGGTTAAACTTTCAAAATAAGCTTCATCATAAACCTTGCTGTCAAATGATGGGTTGAAGTGATTGTATAAGTGTTCATTTGCAACGGCAATTTTGTCAGTTTTTTCAAGAAGGTTGAGAACAAAAAGTCGGTTTTCGTTAAATGATAATTTTTCATTAAACTTAACTGTTGAAAGAAGGTCTTTTTTAATTAAGATTCTGTTGCAACAAGCAATGTTTCCAAAAAAGACATCTTTCTTTTTTCTTTTAACGAAAAAGTAAAATGGATTTTTTAAATTTTCTTTTGTGAGATTGATTTCGTTAACATAAGTGCGGTTATATTTTTCATCAACATTGATAAATTTGCAAAACACAAGGTCAGCAGATTCTTTTTCTGCGGTGTTTATCATTGTTTCATACATCTCTGGTCTGAGCCAATCGTCGTTGTCAACAAATGAAACAAAATCACCAGTTGCTTGTTTTGCACCATTATTTCTTGCTGCAGCTGCACCAAGATTTTTTTGAGTAATAATTTTAATTCTTTTATCTTTTTGTTTCCAATCTTCACAAATTTTAATGCTGCCGTCAGTGCTTCCATCATCAACCAAAATAACTTCTAAATTTTCATAAGTTTGATTTAAGATAGAATCAATGCAACGATTGACATATTTTTCGTTATTGAAAACTGGCACTACAACTGAGATTAATTTTTGCTTCATAATGGCTCCTTAAATTATTATTGTTTTTTGTATTAAAATGATAGCACAGCAAATTTAATTTTAACAATTAATTTTTGCAAAATAAAAAATTTTAGTAAAAAAACACCCAAAAATGGGTGCTTTTTGCAGTTTTTTTTTGTGTGATTTTATTTTAAAAGTGTTTTAACATAATTTGAAAGTTCACTATCATCACAGTTTTGTTCAAAAAGTGATTTGAAATTTTTGCCGCTAATTGTGTGCAACAAAAACTCTTGGTCGATTTCTTTTAAAATATCTAGCATATTTTTGTGTGTAATTTTTTTGATGCCGTCTAAAATCTTTTTGTTTCTCTGTTCTGGCTCAACTCTTTCTTTTGGGTATCCACCACCAGCTTTGTGAGCAAAAAGTTCATTAAAACAATATTCAAGATTGAGTTCACCGCCCCAACCAAATCCTTTTGCAAATGGAAAGCTTACAGCATTGCCATCATTGATTTGCATAAACATATAAGCATCGCTTGGGTCAACAATGTGTCCGCATAAAACATTTGGAAAAGAGTTTGCAGCAAGCATTGCACCTTCACCAGTGCCGCAGCCGGTTACAACAAAGTCAACCGTTTTTGTGTTTAAAAGAATTGCTGCAAGAAGCCCTGCTTCAACATAGGTGAGTTGAGTGCTGTCGTCTGTGCCATAAGTTCCGAAGTTTAAAACAGAGTGTCCATATTTTTCAGCAACCTTTTTAAGACTGTTTTCAATAAGTTCATTTTTGGCTGCTTGTGAATTTTCATTTATTAAAGCTATTTTCATAATTTGTTTCCTATTCGTTTGAATTTTGTGTTCCATCAGGAAGTGCTGGTATTGATGGTTTAACAAATGTCTCATCAATATATTCGTTCATTTGGTCAAATTCATTTATTATAAGTTCTTTTTCTTGACGAGCAGCTTTTGCAATTTCAGATTCATCATCTAAATAATGGCATAAGCCACTAAATGTTTCGATATAACATTTTGAAAGCTTTTTTGTTTTTGGAAGGCTCATTAATTCTTTTGCATAATAATCTAAATTTGCTGTATCAGAATTATTAAACCTAGAATATTCTTCTCTGTGATATGGAAGATTATATGTTAATAAATAAATCGCATTTAGATTTTGAGTTTTTATAAAGTAATCAAAAATTTCTTTAAATTTTTCGTCACTTAGATACTTAAAAATTTCACTATTTTTAAAATCGATATTATATGCAGAAAGTTTATTTTCATCAACATTTGCTCGTTCTTCAACAAGTTTAATAATTGGTTCAATATCTTGGTTGATAGAATTATAAATTTGCACAATTGCAGGTGTGTTTTTAAAGAGTTCTTCATCAAGGTTTGCAAGAGACACTATTAATTTCTCATAAATTGAATTCATCGCCAATTCTTTATTAAATATCAAAGCATCACATTTTTTTGCTTCATCAGCAAGATTTAAAATTTGAGAAAGATATTTGTTTATTGATGGGCTTTGTATGTTTAATTTAAAAATTTCATTATAAATAAATTTGCAAACACTTTCCATTGAAACGGATTGATCTGCGGTCGCCATTGATTCATCAAGTGTTTTGACAAGTTCGTCAATTTTTGAAAGTGTTAAAGAGTTGCTTTCATTTGCTTTTATCATATTGTGATCAAGTGAATCAATGTGTTTGCAAATAAAATCAAAAAGTTCAGGACATTTTCTGTCAATTGATGCCACTGCAAGTTCACTCACTTGGTTAGGTGAAAGTGATGCAATATAACTTTCTAAAAGTTGTTTTGATTTTTTATCAAAGTCACTTATGCTTACAGGATTTACTAATCCATCAAAGTTTAAATTAAAAGCAGGAATATTTTCCCATTTTGTGAGTAATCTTGAAAGATAAATTGGATCAATAACTGAGCTTAATTCTTCGCTTAAATTTTTCAAAAGTTCTCTTGCTTTGTTTGATTCAATTTGAAATTCTTTTGACGAAGAAATAATTGAAGCAGATTCGTGCAAGTGTGATTTTAAATATTCTATATTTTCTGGGTTTATGGTTGGGGTGACTTTCAAAAGATCCAAAAGCATATCCATTGTTTCGTAAGAAAAATATCTTGCAAACATTTCTTTTTTGTCATCAGCATATTCGTTATAGTTTAAAATGTTTTTTAAATCATTAACCAAAACATATATATATTTAAGTTTTTTTTCTTCACTTGCAGATTTAAATATTTCGTTTGAATTTAAATATTCTTGAATAGATGGACTTGTAAGTGTTAAGAGTAATAATGTTGAAAAATCTAATCTAGATAAAATGTTTGATTTTTCATCTTCTTGTTTATTTTGATTATTGTTATCTGTAAAGTTTGAAACTAAGTCGGCATAGTGTCCAAATTCATGAATAATGCTTGTAACAATAAATTCAAATAAAAAGATAGGATTATCTTTGTGTTTCTCAATTGCTTTTTCAATTGAATTTTCATAAATTTTTAAAGTGTAAGTGTTTAGTGAATGTGAAAGTGCTGCAAGAGGAACAGATTCCATACCAGCAGGGTATTCTTGAGTTGCATCAAATTTAAGGTTTGTGTGAACTGAAAGCGGAGAATTTTGATAATATTCATTTAAAGCTTCACAAACACAACTTATAAGCGACATAATGTTTTCTTTGGTTGCAAACATTTCAAAATTTTCATTTGAAAGATTTTTAGTTGTTAAAATACCGTTAAAAATTGGATTGTCCATCAAATGAGATCTTAGTGTCAAAATAAATTTTGGCATATCAATAACTGTTGATGACGATGTGTTAAATAAATCTTTTACAGATTCCACAAAATCGACTTCTGGAAAGCTTGTTTTTTGAACAACTGTTTTCAAAATGTCAAAAGCCTCAGGATCAATTTGTGAATAAGAAAATTTGCCAGATGATTCTTTAAATGTTTTAACTTCGTGCATAATTGAAGAAAATTCTCTAACCATAGAAGAGATGTTATGCGAAAGCAAAAATCCTCTTAAAAAATCTTCGCCATCGACTGATATGTTTCCAAATTCAAGCAAGTAAGAAGCAAGTTCTTGTTTGCTTAAAAGTTCATAGTTTTTTAACACGGTTGCAAGTCTTGAAAAATCATGATGTTTTGTTTCGTATTGTGAAATGAAAGTGTTTATATGACTTGCGACAGATGAAGAATCTGTTTCGGTTAAAACTATTTCATCTAAATGATTTTCAATAGAATCATTTGAGTCATTAAATTTGGTTAAACTTTCAGCTTCTGAAAATGCCTTTTCATACAAACTTTGAATATTTGTGCGACAGGCATTTAAATTGTAAATGAAGTTTGAATAATCAATTGTATAAGCATCACCAAGATTTGCACTTGCAAAAACACCTTCAATTTTTTTAATTAAGTCATCCATAACTTCAATAAAGTCTTTTGTGTCTTGCAATGTGTAAATGCCAGTTGAATTTGAAATTAAACCATTTAAGTTTAAAAAGTAATCAGCAGCTTTTTTAAAAGTTTCTTTTGAATCTTCGTCAATTGATATATTGGCAAGTCCAAGTTGGTTTAACTTGAAAAGTTGTGGAAGAAGTGATTGTGCAGCAACTGCAATGCTAGTTTTTGTGAACACTTGTCCATCAGAACTTATAAGTTGATTATCTTTATTGTTGAGAAACACAAATAAATGTGTAAAAATTTTTGTTAATTGTGTGTTTTGATTTTCTAATACTTCTTCAATATCGGGAATATGATATGTTTCAAAAAGAGTTGTATAACTTTTTAAATAATCATCTCTGATTTCTTGTTCAGTTTTTGGGATAACAACAGAATATGGTTTTTCATTGTCAAAATCCCCATCATTATTGGTAGGGGAAGTTTGTTTTAAACCTTCTGCAATTTTATCTAAAATTTCTTTTATGTTCATAAAAACTCCAAAGTGTTTACTTGATTTAATAATATCATATTTTGGTGGGGTAAAGTCAAGAATATTCAAGCTTTTGACGGCTTTATGTGAAGCTGTTACAAAGTTGAAAAAGTTTTGAGTGAGGGGTTCATTTATTTGACAGCAGTCTTTTAAAAAAATTAAAATATATTTGTTGTTTTACTAAGGAGGTAAAATTATGAGAACTTACGGAACTTGTGCTTTTGGTGTTAGAGCACCAATTATTCGTCCAGGTGACGACCTTGTTAATATTGTTGCTGATTCTGTTCTTGCAACTGTTAATGAGAGAAACATTAATTTAAAAGATAAAGACATTATTGCGGTAACAGAAGCTGTTCTTGCAAAAAGCCAAGGCAACTTTGCAACAACTGATGATATTGCTAATGATGTTAGAGCAAAATTTGGAAGTGGCACTGTTGGTCTTATTTTTCCAATTCTTTCAAGAAATAGATTTACTGGAATTTTGGAAGGAATCATCAAAGGTGTTGACGAACTTGTGATTCAACTTTCTTATCCTTTTGATGAAGTTGGTAACCCACTTGTTTCAATTGACAAACTTTATGAACTTGGAATTTATACTTTTGATAAAGCATACACCAGTGACGAATTTTATAAAATTGTTGGTAGTGTTGAACATCCATTTACTGGTATGGACTACATTAAAACATATCTTGATATTTGTGGTGGAAAGGCAAAAGTTATTTTAAGCAATGACCCACTTGAAATTTTGAAATATACAAAGAAAGTTATTAATGCTGATATCCACTCAAGATTTAGAAACAAAAAGCTTCTTCAAAACAATGGTGGTGAAATTGTATGTTCACTTACCGATATTTTGAGTGAGCCATCAACAGAACACGGTTACCATGAAGATTATGGTGTTCTTGGTTCAAACAAATCAAAAGATGGTCAACTTAAACTCTTCCCAAGAATGGGTCAAGAGTTTGCTGAAAAACTTCAAGCTGAAATGAAAAAGAGAACAGGCAAAACAATTGAATGTATGGTTTATGGTGACGGTGCATTTAAAGATCCTGTTGGTGGAATTTGGGAACTTGCTGACCCAGTTGTTAGCCCTGGATTTACTGATGGTCTTGTTGGAACACCTAGCGAAATCAAACTTAAATATGTTGCAGACAATAATATTGGTGAGCTTAAAGGTGAAGCTGCTGAAAAAGAAATTAGAGAAATTATTAAAAACAAAGAAAAAGATTTAAAAACAAGCAAGATTTCTCTTGGAACAACTCCAAGAAGAATCACAGACCTTGTTGGTTCGCTTTCTGACCTTGTTTCTGGAAGTGGTGATAAGGGAACTCCAATTGTATTGATTACTGGTTATTTTGATAACTATGCAACTGAATAATAAAAAAAGACCGAAAGGTCTTTTTTATTTTGTTGACGGCAAAATAATAGATAAATATAATAAACTTATACGGAGGTATGTTTATGAAAAAATTACTTAGATTTTTAAGATTACCATTATTTTTTGTTTCATCAATGATGTTTGTGTTTGGAATCGCAGCAATTATTGTTGTTGCTTCTCTTGATCACGGAACAGTTTATAAGTCTGATGAACTTGACGATTTTGGAATTTATGTTAACTGTTATTTTATTGATGATGATACAGTTGCCATTGAAGAAAAAATTTGGGGAACAACCATTAAAAAAGATTATCAATATGAAATTAGAGATAAAGAACTCTATATTATTTATGAAGATAGTGAAGTTGCGGGATATCAATATGCAGGAAAAGTTAATCCTTATGAACTTTTGCTCAAATATGGTTATGGTGACGGCACCGTTGTTCAACTTGAATTTGAATGTCCAGCAAACGAAGCGGTGACTGTTGTTGCAATTGTTATGGCTGGTCTTGGTTTATTGCTTTTAACAACATCAGTTACAATTATTGTTTTGACAAAACTGGGCAGATTTAAAAACATTGAAAAAGTTGAAAAAAGCGAAGAAGAAACTGCTGAATAAAAACAAAATAAAAAGAGAGCGATTTTTGCTCTCTTTTTTTGTTGCTTTACATTGATGGTCCGCCAGATTCTTCACCCATTCCGCTTCCGCCACCAGCAGGTTTTTGTTGTTCAAATTTTTTAACGAATTCTTCTAAACATAAACCACTATCGGTGATTTCTCTTGCAAGTTCTTTTCCAACAAATCTAATATGCCATCTTTCACCATTGTAACCAGTTATTGGTTTTTTGTCATCGGTATATCTTAAAATAAAACCATAGTATGGCAAAACATTGTGAAGGGTGTGATACATTTCATCAAGTTTGCCGCTCTCTCTTTCTTGTTTATCAAAATATCTTTTGAGGGCTGGGGTTTTATCAATAAGTTTTTGAACCATTTTTGGTTTTAAACCATGTGGGTTAACATCAAGAGCTAAACCTGTGTGGTGTTCGCTTGTTCCAGGAAGGGCAACATGATTTTCTGTCCACTCTTGTCCTTTTTTTGCTAAAAAGTGGTTATAAACTGATTGTTGTGTTTCAAGAGATCTTCCAGCAGAAATAACTTCCAAAACAATGCCGTAGGTTTGCTTTAAATATTCTGCAAGTTCATTGTATGCTGCATATGTTTTTTCTTCAAGAAAAGATTCGCCATCTTCATCTTTATAAGGAACATAGTTAAATTTTTCAGCGGCTTCTTTATTATAATGTTTTTGTTTATTTACAATCCATAAATATTTATCCATAAGTCACACTCCTTAATTGTAATGATATTATAACATAAAACAAACAAAAATGGAATAGTAATTTATATAAAAACACCAAAATTTACAAAAAAACGGCATAATTTGACCCCCAAAACTCAATTTTTGCAGATTTTAAACATAAATCACTAGGATTTATTTTGTGAGTAATTTTAATTTGTGCTATTATTTTGGTATTAGGAGAGTGTTTTATGAAGAAAAAGTTTTATGAAATGACAAATGAAGAAGCTTTTCAATCATTAAATTCTTCAGCAAAGGGTTTATCTCAAACTGAGGCAGAAGAAAGGCTTCAAATTCACGGCGAAAATGTTTTGAAAGAAAAAAACAAAAAAAGTCCACTCAAAATATTTTTTGGTCAGTTTTCAAATATGATGGTGCTGCTTCTTATTTTGGTTGGCATAGTATCACTTGTTTATTCAATTGTAAACGATGAATCTATTGTTGAATCAATTGTAATTTTTAGCTGTATCACGGTTAATATTTTTATGGGATTCTTTCAAGAACTGAAATCCGAAAATGCAATTGATGCACTAAAAACAATGTCAGCATCAAAGGTGCAGGTTAAAAGAGATGGTGTTTGGGTTGAAATTGATACAAAAGATTTAGTTGTTGGTGACATAATTCAACTTGATGCCGGTGACAAAGTTCCTGCTGATGCAAGAGTTTTGAAAGCTATTAATGCAAAAGTTGATGAATCAATTTTAACTGGTGAAAGTTTGCAGGTTGAAAAAGATGAAGAAGTTTTGAAAGGTGACAAACTTATTCAAGACCAAATCAACATTGTGTTTTCTGGAACAAGTGTTGTTAATGGAAAAATTGAAGCAATTGTTTTTGCAACAGGAATGGATACCGAACTTGGAAAAATTGCTGGAAGTTTGGATGCGGCTGATGAAGCACTTACTCCACTTCAAGTTAAAATCAAAAAGGTTAGTGGATTTATCACTGTTGTTGCTTGTATATTGATTGCCGCAACACTTTGTTATGGACTTGTTGTTGGCAAAGACACAATGGCAATTATTATGCTTTGTATTTCTATGGTGTTGGCGGCTGTTCCTGAAGTTCTGCCGGTTTCCATTACTGCAACTCTTACAATTGGTGTTCAACAAATGAGCAAAAGAAAAACCATTGTAAAACAACTTGCTGCAATTGAAACTCTTGGTGCAACACAAATTATTTGTTCTGACAAAACTGGAACAATCACAACAAACCAAATGACTCTTGTTGAAATTTTTGCAAATGAAAAAACCTATCTTGATGTTAAAAAGAATTATCAAGAGCTTGAAATGATAAACAACATTATGGGTCTTTGCAACGACAATGAAGTTGATATTAAAGCAAAGGGTGAATTTATTGGTGACCCTGTTGAAATTGCTCTTAGTAAATATTTGTATAATATCAATATTTCACTTGATTCACTTAGAGTTGCTCATACAAGAGTTAATGAAATTCCATTTGATTCTAGCAGAAAAATGATGAGCACAATCAACAAGTTTGATGATGAATATTATATGATGACAAAGGGAAGCCTTGCTGCTGTGCTTTCAAAGTGTGATGGTTATTATAAAAATGGCAAAGTTGTTAAAATGACAAAACTTGTTGCTAATAAATATTTAGCAAAAGAAAAAGCAATGAGCAAAAAAGCTTACAAAGTTTTGGCTTATGCTTATAAAAAGGTTTCAAACAAAGAAGAGTTCGGACCAGAAGATGAAAACAATTTAATTTTAGTTGGAATTTGTGGCTTGGTTGACCCTCCAAAAGATGGTGTTAAAGAAGCTGTTAAAATGTGTAAAGAAGCTAAAATGCGACCAATTATGATTACTGGTGACAGTTTGGCAACTGCTATGGCAATTGCAATTGAAGTTGGCATTGCAAAAGACGACACCCAAGGTGTTGAAGGAAAAGCAATTGATGGGCTTACCGATGACGAACTTGTTAGTTTTGTTAAAAAATATACGGTTTATGCAAGAGTTACACCAGAGCATAAAGTTAGAATTGTAAGAGCTTTTCAGTCTGCTGGAAAGGTTGTTGCAATGACAGGTGATGGTGTTAATGATGCTCCTGCACTCAAACTTGCCCATGTTGGTATTGGTATGGGTAAAGCGGGAACTGATGTTACAAAAAATGTTGCTGATATTATTTTGATGGACGACAGCTTTGCAACAATTGTTACCGCTGTTGAAGAGGGACGAAGAATTTATAGCAATGTGGTTAGAACAATTCTTTATAACCTTTCTTCAAACTTTGCTGAAATCTTTTTGATTATTGTTGGTATGATTATGATGAAAGATATCATTTCGCCACTTCATATTTTGTATATTGATATTGTTGCTGACACGATTCCTTCAATTGCTCTGGCATTTGAGAAAAATGACAAAAAAGCAATGAAGAGAAAACCTAATGGCTTGAACAAAAAAGTGTTTACTCCATTTATGATTTCAATGATTATTGCGACAGCTGTTATTGAATCAGCATTGTCACTTGCTGTGTTCTTTGTTGCAGAAAATTGGTATGGCTATGAAATTGCTATGACCCTTGCTCTTTTGTCTGTTGTTCTTGCCGAACTCACATTTGCTTATAACTGCAAAGAACTTAAAGACTTTTCATTTAAAAAAGGTTTGTTTGGAAACAAAGTTATGAATCTTTCAACACTTGTGATTTTCTTGATTCAAATACCAATGTTCTTCACAGTGGTTGGTTCTGCTTTTGGTCTTGAAGTTGTTTCAATGGTTCAATTCTTGGCAGTTATGGGCATAACAATTGCTGGTTTCTTTGTTATTGAACTTGTAAAACCTGTTCTTGCGAAACTATTTAAAGATAGATAACAAAAAGAAAAAGCCTGATTATTCAGGCTTTTTTTGTTGCTTTAAATTGTTTTTGATTTGTTTTTGTTGAAGTTTTTTGTCGATATAAATGTAAAGTGAAGCAAGTCCATAAAACAAAACAATGATAACTGAAACATAGATTGCAACCATAGCCCAGCCTTGATTTTCTAAGTGCGGGTCAAGAAAGAAGTATGGATAATATGAATTGTTGCAAACAAATAGTTTTCCGCCAAACAACACTCTTAAATTAACGGCAACAAAATATATGATTGGATAAATTAAAAATACCCAAGTTTGTTTGTATGAAATATAGCCTTTTGTTCCAAACAAAATATAATCAACAATTGCCAAAATAGGAACGGCAATATGAAGAATAATGTTTCGCACATCAAACATTGTGAAAAACGGAGTTTTGTTATATATCATACCTGCAGGTGCCAAAACAAAACAATAAATTAAACAAGTGATGGTGATGAAAAAAGTGACTAAAATTCTTAATTTTGCAAAAATGGCAGTTGGTTCAAAAATGGGTTTTTTGTGGCAGAAAATTAAAATTTGGTCAACAATCAAAAAGAAATTTAAAATCGCCACAAAGATATTTGTTTGAATTGTGAAAAACCAAATTTGTTCGCCATTTTCGTGAGTGGTTTTCAGAGAGCAAGCAGCAATTATCATAGCAATAACAATAAATCTGTAAATAAGTTTAAAAATATTTTTTCTCATAAAAATAGTATGATGCATTTGCCAAATATTTACAAGCAAAAAATAAAATATATTTTAAATTTAATTGCAAAAAATTGCTATTTAATTTGTTGTTGATTGACTTATTATTTTTTACAAATTATACTAAATTTGTT